>NZ_ATVU01000005.1:0-152191 GCF_000420885.1 Dorea sp. AGR2135
TCCGCTGATCTAAGAAAGGCTTTATTTCAGGTAATGGATGTCCTAATTAAAACGCATCCTCAAGATGATCCTGTTTATCAGTTCTTAGATAAGAAACGGACTCAAGGCAAGCCTTACTATGTCTATATGACTGCAGGTGCCAACAAGTTTCTAAGAATCTACTACGGACGAGTGAAAGAATATCTTTCATCTCTTTCAGAATCCTAATTATCCACTAATATTTTCAGACCAGCACTGGTGTGGTGGTCTTATTTTGATACCCAATTTTCAACCTGTATAAAATTTTCAATGTTCTTTCAATTTAGCCTTGACTTTTTATTTGCAGGCTATTTTATTTTTCTGCTCGCTCAGCTCCAGTACATGATTCTCCGGAACCATAATCTCCATTGCCTTCTGAACATTCTCGATTTCCACATAATCCTGTTCTCCGCCGAACTCTCCATCCAGTGTCCACGGAATCTCTTCAACAGAATCAAAGGTAATTTTTTTTGTCTTAAATGTGTACATATGCTTTGTATCCACCTGCTCGATCAGGAGTGCTGCAATAATCTCCTGCAAAGCGATCGGATTCTTCGGTGTCTTGATCAGTGTCACTTCAAACAGTCCGTCGTCAAATACTATATTTTTCCCGACCATATTAGAAAAGCCGCCAACGGAACGAGAATTCGTCACCATACCGAAGATAAATTCGTCCTCGATAACTTCCCCGTCATGCTCCACCTTAATTTTATAGGAAGGAATGTTAAAGATTCTCTTTGCACCTTCCAATATATACGCCATATGACCAAGTACATTTTTTACTGCCTGATCTGTCTCATAAGACACATCTGTAAAAATTCCAAATGCTGCAATATAAACAAATACGTTGTCATTGAACTTTCCAATGTCGCACGGAAATGGAACTCCCTTCACCGCATTGTCTGCTGCCGCAAGGGGTTTTCTCGGAATGTGCAGACTCTTGGCAAAATCATTCGTCGTTCCTGCCGGAATATATCCTACCGGAACAACATCTTTTCTCATCTCACGGCGCTTCATCATTCCAGTCGCAACCTCGTCAATCGTTCCATCTCCACCGCTGCACGCAATCAGATCATATTTGCCAACTTCGTATTCCTTGATTTGATAATAAGCGTCCCTGTATGCCTGTGTCGGATGCACTGTCACTTCATATCCCGCTTTCACAAAGATATCAAGAACATCTGACAATCTTGGCTTTAGCATCTCTTTTCCTGCACGTGGATTATATACAAATAGAAGCTTTTTCATCTGACATTTCCTCCATGGTTTTACAATATATTCCAAAAAGAGGGCATGTGAGATGCCCTCTTTCGATTCCTCAATTATCTATGTATGTTATTGATTACTGTGCAAGCAGAAATGATTCCACTCCACTTACAGCCTGCTCCTCGTCGTCTCCCTCAGCAATGAGAGTAAGGTTGGTTCCTTTTCCCGGCTGGTGTGACTGTAATGCCATCATCCCCATAATACTTTTGGCATTAATCTTCATGTTGTCCATCTCAATGTACACCGTACTGTCATACTGACTTGCCTCCTGCACAAGATGTGCGATTGGTCTGGACTCCATGTCCAGGTCTGACTGAAGTGTAACAGGTTTCTTAATCATATAAATCCTCCTTAAACTAACCCCTTAACTTATCTGCCATCTTGCTAATCTTTCTCAGCCGGTGATTCACCCCTGATTTTCCAACCGGGTCTGCCATAAGACTCCCCAGCTCTTTCAGAGTTGCATCCGGATTCTCAAGCCGTGTAAGGGCAACGTCTCTTAATCCTTCCGGCAAATAATCCAAGCCAACTGTATCTCTGACATACACAATATCTTCCATCTGCCTTACGGCCGCCGATACGGTCTTGTTGATATTCGCTGTCTCACAATTAACTTTTCGATTCACTGAGTTACGCATCTCCTTCAGAATGCGGACATTCTCAAGTTCCATGAGGGCGATGTGCGCTTCCATAATGTTCAGGACATCCACAATCTGGGATCCTTCTTTCAAGTATACGACAAATGTCTTCTTACGCGTTACGATCTTAGCATCCAGGTCAAAGCTGTTGATCATATCTCTCACATACTCTGCCTGTGCAAGTTCCCCACACACAATCTCAAAATGATAAGACTTGCTCGGATCACTCATCGATCCTGCTGCAATGAATGCCCCCCTGATATAAGCACGCTTACAGCATACAGCCTGCACAAGTGCATTCTTTACCGCCAACAGTTCCCCCCCTGCCCAACGCATAAAATAACTTGTGCTTCCATTCGTCATATTCTTTCGGACTACGATGTCAGCTTCTATATTAAATGTTTTTGACATTAATGTAAAGCACTTTCTCGCTACCAGATAATTTTCTGATCGGAATCTAATCGTACATATACCATTTTTATCTTCTTCAAATTCCCCGCACATATGTAAAATCGCAGTCAGTTCTGCCAGATTACAATGCCGTGCTTTCGCGACATGCTCTGCGAGTTCTTCTTTTATTTTCCCCGAAAACGACATGATACTCACCTATTTTGCCTTCGTGATCGCATCTTTTCCGATATCACGGTGCTCAATGCGAACTCCATAGCTGTCTGTTTTTTTCAGCGCTTCATACAATTCATTTGCCAGTGTAACGGAACGATGCTTTCCTCCCGTACATCCAATTCCGATCACAAGCTGTGTCTTTCCCTCAGAAATGTAATTCGGTATGAGAAATTCTACCATATCCGTAAGCTTTGTCAAGAACTGTTTTGCTGTGTCGTTATTCATCACATAGTCTCTGACCGGCTGATCATTTCCACTCATAGGACGTAATTCTTCTATATAATATGGATTGGGCAGAAAACGTACATCAAACACCAAATCCGCATCATTCGGAATTCCATACTTAAAGCCAAATGACAACACCGTAATGTAAAGGTTCTTATATTCCTTGTTCTGGACAAATATCTTGTTCAGCTCTGCTTTCAGTTCTCTTGTAAGCATATGACTGGTATCTACAAGATAATCCGCTTTTTTCTTCAGGAATCCAAGAAGTTCTCGTTCTCTCTTCAGGCCATCTTCCACACGTCCGTCACTACCTGCCAGCGGATGAAAACGTCTCGTCTCTTTATATCTCTTTACAAGTACATCATCGCTGGATTCCAGATAAAGGATCTCATACTGGCAGCCGCCTTCATCCAGAACTTTTAGTACATTCGCAAGCTCCTGAAAGCTCTGTCCGCTCCGGATATCTACTCCAAGAGCGGCTTTATTCATCTCCGTACCCGGCACCGCCAGAAGTTCTGCAAATTTCGGAATCAATGGGACCGGCAAATTATCCACACAAAAATATCCCATATCTTCTAGCATCTTAAGTGCCGTACTTTTTCCGGCACCGGACATTCCAGTCACAATTACAAGTCTCATCTTATTCGTCCCCTAATCTCTTCACTTCCGGTTCCAGATCCACGCCGGAATTCTCCTTCACGCGGATCTGTACCTGTCTCATCAGTTCCATAATATCTGCTGCCGCCGCATGATCCCGATTGATTACAAAACCACAGTGCTTTTCGGACACCTGTGCTCCTCCGACCTGAAATCCCCGAAGTCCGGCATCCTCAATCAGTTTTCCTGCAAAATATCCTTCCGGACGCTTAAACGTACTTCCGGCACTTGGATATTCCAACGGCTGTTTCGTCACACGCTTCTCCTTCAGCTCATCCATATAAGTTTTGATCTTCTCTCCGTCTCCGCGCTCAAGCTTCAACACCGCCCCAAGCACAATATAACCTTTCTTCGCAATCACACTAGTGCGGTATCCAAGCTCCAGTTCATTACGGCCCAGTTCTATAATCTTACCTTCACCTGTAAGCGCTGTCACAGATTCCAGTACATCCTTCATCTCTCCGCCGTAGGCTCCTGCATTCATCACACAGGCACCTCCGATTGTCCCCGGAATTCCGGAAGCAAATTCAAAACCTGAAAGCTCTGCCCCCAGCGCTTTAGCCGCGATTCCTGAAAGCAATGCTCCAGCCTGTGCCTTTACAAGATCACCTTCTACCTTCACTTCATTCATTTCCTTATAAATCTGAACGATCACACCGCGGTATCCTGCATCAGACACAAGAAGATTACTTCCATTTCCTATAATATAATACGGCATTCCTGCTTCTTTACAGATACGGATCACATCTCTTACTTCTTCCTTCACCTTTGGTGTCACGAAGAAATCTGCCGGTCCGCCCACACGAAATGTAGTGTGACGGCTCATCGGCTCATCGATCAAAATGCTATCCTTTCCTATCACATTGTTCAATTTATCATAAAAGCTCTGATTCATAAAAATCTTCTCCTATACGAAACATTTTCGAATATCCTTATCATACAATAAAAAAGCAGGGAATTCAACGCCTGACATTCTTTACACTTTCACGGATTATAATTTCTGGTTGAAATGTAATACATTTTTTTATATGATTCGTACTTTCCACTTCATTTAATAATAGATTCATTCCCTCTACTCCCATTTCATAAACCGGCTGCCGTATTGTCGTCAAAGGAGTATCTAATATTTCCGAAAAGAAGATATCATCATATCCAACAACCGAAATATCATCTGGAACACTCAATCCATATTCTTTCAGTCCATTGTATACCCCATATGCAGACATGTCATTGAATGCAAAAATAGAATCTATTTCCAAGCCATGATTATAAAAATACTCTACTGCATTCTTTCCACTTTCTCTATCATAATTTCCTTCAAAAACCAACCGTTCATCATATGGTATCCCATATTCTTTCAGTGCTTTACAATATCCAAGCAAACGTTCCTTTGAATCCTCAAGTTCATCCGGGCCAGTAACACACCCTATCTTTCTATGTCCTTGTTCCAGCAAATAGTGCGTTGCTATATAGCCACCTTGCCTGTGATTAACAATTACAGAACTACATACCGATGCTTCTACATATCGATCTATCATTACAAATGAGATTTTTAATTTTTCAAGCAATTCTATGCTTTCTTGGGCTCTTTTTTTGTCACTATCCCGTGCCATGCAAAAAATAATTCCATCAACACCTTTATCAGCAAGAACCTGTATATATGATAAATCTCTCTCATGCTTATCATTCGTATTACATAAAATCAAATTCCTTCCTTGCTTCCTGCAGGTATCTTCCACTCCTTTTGCCAAAGTTGAGAAAAAGACATTACTAACATCCGATATAATTAACCCTATCGTTTGTGTTCTTTTCTTCACTAATCCAACCGCAACCTGATTTGGATGATAATTCAATTCTTCAGCAGCATCTAAAATAGCATTTCTGGTGCTTTGCGGAATTCTATTCGCCTTATTATTCAAAACCAATGATACTGTCGTCACCGAAAATCCTGTAAAATTAGCAATGTCTTTTATTGTTGTTCTCAAACCGATACTACCCTTTCTCACTACTTTTTTTCTTAATTTTATACCATATTGCATTCGAGTGGTTAAAATATTTTTCTTAAACACGAAATATATTCCATATAGTTTTTTAATTCAACGTATTCATTCGGTTTATGTGCCACATCCGGCTCCCCAGGACCATATAATAATACCGGCATCTCTGGTGTATCTCGAATAAGAATGGATGCATCTGTAAAAAAATTAATTCCAATAAATGAATTGTTATTCATTTTTTTAACCCATTCATTATCTTCCGAAATTTCAATTGGGAACCTGTCATTTTTCAACTCTATTTCTACTTTTAGAATATTCTCGGTCTCATTTTCATATTTTTGACATTCTTCCTCTGCTATTACAATAATCTGTTCTGTACTCATTCCGGGTACCGTCCTGATATCCATCAGAAACGTTGCCTTATCAGGCGTCATATTAGGAACTATTCCGCCTTGAAGCATCGTGATTTGTGCTGTTGCTTTCCCAAGCAGGTTATGCTCATGTTTACAAATTCTTCTTTTAATTTCTCGACATATTAAAAAGCCATATTCCACAGCATTAATTCCTTGTTCTGGATAAGCCCCATGGCTAGTTTTCCCATGGACATGCAATTGCAGCCATATACACCCTTTTTGAGCCATTCCCAATTTTAGTCCTGTCGGTTCACCTATCAGCATTAATTGGGCATTTTTTTGCATTCCATTTTCAAGCAAATATCTCGCACCCACTCCATTTTTTTCTTCATCGCAAGTCCCATAAAAAACAATCGTTTTTTCTGGCACATAATTTTCTTCTTTCATTTTGCACAGAGTCCATATCATACCTGCCAGACCACTTTTCATATCACTGGCACCTCTTGCAAAAATTTTTCCCTCCTTTTCTATTGGAGTTCTTGGATTTGTGTCCCATAATTGTTCATCACCATAAGGAACTGTATCCATATGTCCATTCCAAATAATGATTTCTGATGATTTTCCCTGTAATTTTGCAACTACATTTGCGTGTTTTTCATCAATGAATTGTATTTGTGCATCAATCCCACTTTCCACCATAAATTGTTGTATATATACAGCGATATCCTTTTCTGAATTTTCACCATTTACACTAGGAATACTTAACAAATTCATTAAAAATTCTTTTTCTGTCATTTTCATTATTTTTATCCTCCATTATAAAGCAAACGCCTGCAGCCTCAAAAGCCACAGACGTTATCCTCTATTCCGTAAGCCAGTCTACAATTCCAGCCCAGACATTATTATAATCTTCCCACTCACAAAACTCCGGCGGTGCCCAATGTGGAGCACAATCTGTTGTAAAAACGGCGCTCCGTCCTTTTCCATATTCTCCAAATGCAATAAACGGATCTCCTTCTATTGTCGCAACCACATCTGCCTCTGGTTTTGCAACGGTTTTGTTATAACCAAGAACTTCCGGCCAGTCACTTCCAACACCTTGCAGCGCTTTATGTTCCTTTATTGTCACCGGTTTTACTCCCTCACAATGCTCCATACGATCATCAACCGTCAATATTTCTACCGGAAGAACATCCTGCACTGCTGTATCATGCCATTTACCTTTCGCATCAACTCCAGAAAATGTCAAATATCCTCCAATCATAAGTAATGATCCGCCATCCAACACATAATCCCGGATAACCTTCGTTCGATTAGGCATTTTTACACTTTTGCTGAATGTAACCGCCGGAAGCAACAGCGTATTTGCTCCAATATCCGACAAAATTATGCAATCATATTCTTTTAACTCTTCTAATGAAAATGGAAATTTTTCTCCTGCAAGATGGTTCGGAAGAAATGTCACATCATAACCATTCGCTTCCAAGGCCTCGACGAGTCGTGTCTCTCCTGTCTCATATACTCCTGTAAAAAAACTGTCAAATCCTTTTGTATGAGTTGTATTACTCATCCATGATTCACCTGCTAATAATACTTTTTTACTCATAATTTTACCTTCCTTGTATTTATTTATTTTTTCCCCATGCAAGTATTAATTCTGCATATATCAAAATCGATTCTAAATACGCATCCATATCCAAATATTCGTTTACGGAATGACATTGTTCCAAATTTCCCGGTCCAAATTGAATGGTCGGACATTTTGCAACATTTTTCCATATTCTGGAATCACACCCAGATGGTGAACCGACAATATTAGGAGTTCTGCCTTTCGCTTGCTTATATCCTTCTGCAAATGCCTCAACAAATGGATGAGTTCTTTCCATTTCAAAGGCTCCACCTGCCTGATAAACACTAATTTCTGGCTTATGGTCTTTCAACCATTTATCGCCATTCGCAATGCCTTCAATAGTGTCTGTAAATTCTGATACTACTTTTTCATAACTCATAATTTCTGGCAAATAGTGAACACAAACCTTAAATTCGCATTCTCCTGCAACAGTAGAACCAGCTGTACCACCTTCTATTACTCCTACATTAAGGCTTGGAGCCGGAAGTAATGGATGTTTATATTCCATTAACCAACCATGTTCCAGTTCTTCTAATCCACGAATAAGTTTGATTGCTTTTTCGATTGCACTTACTCCAAGCCATTTGGCACCAGAATGATTTGCTTTACCTTCAATTTTTACATCGAAAAATACAAATCCCATGTGAGCAACAATCAATTCGTCGCTTGTACCTTCACATACGACAACTCCATCTGCTTTCTTTCCATTCATAGCAGCAAGCATCGAGCCATTGCCTCCGCCTTCTTCATCGCACACAGATGTAATTATCACATCTCCCGGAAGTTCTATTCCAGCATCTTTCAATAGTTTTATTGCCAGAACTGAAGCCATCAATCCGCCCTTCATATCTGCTGTTCCTAAGCCATACATTCTATTATCTCTAATATCCGGGCAATGTGGTTTTGTTATCCATTTACTCAAATCTCCCGGAGGCATTGTATCCATATGGCCATTAAACATTATGCTTTTTCCACCTTTTCCAGCAAATGTAGCATATACATTATAGCGATGATCATAATTATGACCCAGATTTCCTTCATTATAAAGCTGCAGACATTTTTTTATGGTCTCTTCTTCCAAAGCATCTTTTTCAATTTTATCTGCACCCATTTTTTCAAGCAACTTAATCAGATATTCCTGACCTTTTTCTTCTCTTCCACCATCAATTCCATGTCCCAAGTCCTGTGTGTCTATCGAAACTAGCTCTGACAAATATTTTATATATTCCTCTTTGTGCTCATTCAACACATTTTTTAGTTCTTTCATTAGATTGCCTCCTGTTTTACAACATTTAGGGAACTCTTCTTTCTATCTGTTGCTACTTTCTTTGAAATCATAGATATTGACAATACTACAATTGTAACTACATATGGCATTAACAGGACAAACTGTGAAGGCAATCCATATGCCTGCAGTCTGGCTCCAACAGAATCTGCCACACCAAACACAAGACAACCAACTGCTGTAAGAGCTGGATTTGCATGTCCAAAGTACATTGCTGCTACACCCATAAAACCTCTGTTACTTGTCATATTTTCTGTAAACATAGTACTATATCCCAGTGACAAATGAGCTCCGGCCAGGCCTCCTACCAAACCTGAAATAAGAATCGCCTGATATTTCATGGAAATAACATTTATTCCAGCTGTTTGTGCTGCCATAGGGAACTGTCCCACTGCTCTTAATCTCAATCCCCAACGGGTACGATATAATAAAAATGTCAAAATCAAGATTAAAACAATCATAAACCATTCCGTCACGGCCCAATCATTAAAAATATCTTTTAATATAGGAATATTTTTTATAAATGGAATATCCATTCGTGGAATTGCCTTCACATCTGGATCAGTAAATGTACCACTTGTATCAAAGATGACATTCAACATAAATTTAGTAATAGCAAGAGCAAATAAATTTATTCCCATACCAATGGCACAAATATCTGCTTTATATTTAATATGTCCCACTGCCATAATTCCAGATATCACAAATCCTGCCATCATGGCTGCTAAAATTCCCATAAGCCAGCTTCCAGAGAAATAACTGACTGCAACCGCTGCAAATGCTCCCGTCAGCATAATTCCTTCTGTACCGATGTTTAAAATATCAGCCTGTTGTGTAATCGCTGCACACAGCGCAGCATAAATAATTGGTGTAGCCGATCTAATCGATGCATATATCAAAGAGACACTAAAAATCTGTTCTAATTTCATGCATTTGCCTCCTGTTCTTTAACTGCCTTCTTCTTTTTCCGCTTTATCTTTATCTGAGACAACAATTCCATAGTTGCAATAATGATAAATACTGCTGTAATTGTATCAATAATAGATTTTGGCACACCGGTATTTTGTTGCATTCCCATAGCACCAGATTTTAATACTGCAAGGAAAAATGCCATAAATGGACCAAATACAATGTCATTTTTAACGATCAATGATGCCAGCATTCCATTTGTTCCCAAATTATATGCAAAATTATTTAAGAAATACCCATATGATCCAAGGACTTCTATGCAACCGGCAATTCCTCCAATTGCTCCACTTGCCATCATTGTTCCCACGAACACTTTTCTCGGATTAATTCCTACATATTCTGCGTGTTTTGGATTTAATCCAACGGTTCGGATCTTGTACCCGATATTAGTTTTATTCAACACAATTAATACTATAACAATTACGAAGATAGCAATAAACAAACCTACATTTGCGTTACTTGGTTTTAAAAATTTAGGTAATGTTACCTGTACAGGTGGGGTTTGTGCATTCGCTCCTCCAGCACTCATTGGTCCATTCACTAAATAAGAAGTAATATATAATGCGACTGTATTCATCAAAATAGTAGTACACACTTCATTTACATTGTATAAAGCCTTCAGTATCCCCGGAATAAAAGCCCAAGCAGCTCCTACAACAATTGCGCCTGCGAAACAAGCTATCAACAACAATGGCTTTGGCAAAAAAGTCCAATTAATTCCGATATATGCCGCTACAATTCCTCCAAGAAACACTTCACCTTCTACTCCAACGTTAAAAGCTCCCGCTTTTGCCGCCAAGGCAAATGCAACTGTAGTCAAAAGCAAAGGAGTTAAACTTGCCAAAGTTGTGCCAAATGCTCTTTTTCCCACAAATGCTCCTTTTATCAAAGCCGCATATGCTTCGATAGGATTTTGTCCAATTACAAGAATAATAATTGCTCCTACTCCCAGTGCAAGTAACATTGTAAGTAATATTTTTTTAACACTCTCTACTGCACTATTCATGACACTTCTCCTTTCTGCGTTTTCCTCCCATCATCAAGAGTCCTACTTTCTCTTCATCAGCTTCGTCCACTTGAAGATTTCCTGTAATTTCACCCTCATGCATTACGATTATTCTATCTGATAATGAAAATATTTCCTCCAAATCTGCTGATACAAGCAACACTCCGAGTCCTTTTTCTTTTACATCCATCAATATCGTTCGTATTGACTCTATCGCCCCGATATCTACGCCTCGAGTCGGTTGAGATGCAATTAATACTTTTCCGCCGATAGATACTTCTCGTGCAACAACAATCTTCTGAGCATTTCCACCCGACATTCCTTGAGTCAACGTTTGTGGATTTCGCGGACGAATATCAAATTTATCTATTAATTCATTTGTGTATTCCAACATCTTTGTATTATTCAACATAATTCCATTTGAAAACGGAGCATCTGAAATCTGGGCTGCAACAATATTTTCTTCTATTGTCATACTTCTATTTAACCCTCTGACATTTCTATCCTCAGGTATATGTGACAATCCTGCTTTTCTTATTTTTTTCACAGATTCATTAGTTATATTTTTTCTGTCTAAAAGTATGCTTCCTTTTTCTACTTTACGCAATCCACAGATTGCCTCAATCAACTCACTTTGTCCATTGCCATCTATTCCGGCAATTCCGACAATTTCTCCCGACTTAACCTCTAGAGAAACGCCTCTGATTTTAGACATTTCTTTTTCTCCAGAAGTCCATAGATTATCAATTTTCAGCACAGTATCTCCGATATGGGCCTGCTTTTTTTCAATATTCAAGAAAACTTCTCTACCCACCATCATCTTTGCCAGTTCTGCTTGATTCGTATCTTTTTTATTGACCGTGCCCATATATTCACCTTGTCTCATAACACTGATACGATCCGATATTTGCATTATTTCATTAAGCTTATGAGAAATAAATACAATTGATTTACCATCATTTTTCAAATTTTGAAGTATCTCAAACAATCGCTGAGTCTCTTGCGGAGTAAGTACTGCTGTTGGTTCATCTAAAATTATAATATTAGCTCCTCTTGTAAGAGTTTTTATGATTTCAACCCTTTGTGCTTCTCCTACTGATATCTGATTGATCTTTTTATTTAATTGTACATCCATTCCATAGTGATCAATGTATTTTTGAATATTTTTTCGTGCACTGTCAAAATCAATTGTCAGACCCTTTCTCGGTTCAAAACCTAAAATAACATTTTCCAATACAGTCAGTTCATCTACCAGCATGAACTCCTGATGTACCATACCGATTCCTTTTTCTATAGCAATTTTAGGTGATAAATTTTCTACCTTCTCTCCTCCAATGATAATTTCTCCATCATCAATACCATACATTCCGTAAAGCATTTTCATCATTGTTGATTTTCCTGCACCATTTTCACCGATCAATGAATGGATTTCGCCTTTTTTCAAATTAAATTCGCCTTTTTTTACAGCTTGTACTTCACCGAAAGTTTTTCGGATTTTTTTCATTTCCACGATATAATCATTCATTTTGTCACTTCCTCTTTGGGAAAAGGGGCCTTGGTCTGTACAAGCCCCCTTATTTCAATTTCAGATTCTATTTGTTTTCGCCAAATCCTTCATAATTATCAACTTTAATTTCGCCTGATTTGATTTTATCGGCAAGTTCATCAATTTTATCAACAATATCCTGTGGGAATTTATCACCCAATGATTCTTTCATAACACTGAAATCTGTTAATGATACGCCATCACCTGCAACATCCATGTATTTAACAGTTCCACCTTTAAATGTATCATTAGTAATAGATTTAATAACTTCATAGGATGCAGTATCTACTCTTTTTACCATAGATGTAAGTACATGTCCCGGCTGATCATTATCCTGATTCAAATCAACACCAATTGCATATTCATCTGCTTCTTTCGCAGCTTCAAGAACTCCTGTACCTGTTCCAGATGCAACATTCATAACAATATCTGCACCCTGCTCATACTGTGCAAGTGTTAATTCTTTTCCTTTTAAAGGATCTGACCAGGAACCTGCAAATGACTGAAGAATTTTTACATCTGGGTCAACATATTTTGCGCCCTGTTCATATCCTGTATAGAAATCATGCAATACTGGGACGTCCATACCTCCGACCCAGCCGATTGTATGATCTGCATTTACACCTTCAATATCTGTTTTCTGAGTGAACATTGCTGCTGCCGCTCCTGCTAAGAATGATCCTTCGTTCTGTGCAAAACTAATGGATTCTACATTATCGGCATCTACAGTAGTATCAATAATCGCAAATTTTACATCCGGATAATCTGCTGCATATTTCTTCAAATATTCTTCAAAGTTGGAGTTAGAACATAATACTAAATCATATCCACCTTCTGCTGCTGCAAGGAAATTAGCTTCCCACTCATCTGCTGTAGTTCCTTCAAGTGTCTTTACTTTTACACCCAATTCTTTTTCTGCTTTTTTTGCACCTTCATTGCATGAATCATTGTAAGATTTATCTCCAAGATTACCTGCATATACAACTGCAACTTTTTTCTGACCAGAAGCACTCTCATCTGATTTCTTCTCAGCACCCTTACTTCCACAAGCAGACATGCTTACACACATTGCCATAACCAGTAATACACTTACGATTCTTTTCTTCATTGTCCATTTCCTCCTCTTTTCTTGAATTTCCTTTTGGTAAAACGTTTTATCAATTAATGTATCTTTATCTTACCAACCAATTTTGCACGCGTCAATCGTCACATTTCACAATATTTCATTTTCATTTTTTTGCACTATGCAACATTATACATGTTAATTTTCTGACATTTTGTGCTCAATTCACAAGAACTAGTAAAACGTTTTATCTATTTTTTTATTAGCATCTGCCTGCTAACAGATGCTAATAAAAAAGCAAGACAAAAAAAATCATCTGACTTCTTTGTCTTGCTTTCTTCGATTGAATTAGTTACATTATATTCTTTTCTTTTTATTTGTCAAGTTTTTTCTTTCTTTTTTTGCAGCGGTAAAAATATTCTTTTCACTATAAAAGCAGTTTTGAAAGGTAAAAATAATTCACACTAATAGTTCTAAAAGAATAAGTTGATTTCTTTGCGATAAGTTAAAATAAAAGAAAAACTTTATCGCAAAGGAAGAAAAATGAGCAGAGAACAGGAAAGAGCCAAGAGAAAACACAAATTTATGCACATTTTTTAGAGAGGGAAGCAGTATAATCATTCAATGTGGATAACTTTCCTAAATTTACAAAAAATGTGTAAACATGTGAAATCACAGAATTGGCAGGCTATAAAATAAATTTACCTTTCAAAACTGCAATTAAAAACTGCGATACTTCCTTTCTTCTTGCAAAATCTCCGTAAATGCTGTATATTACTCTTAATTACACTATTATCAAAAAGGAGTGATTTATCATTGGACTCGAATGATACTATACTATTTATTGTACTGATTGTACTGTTAGCACTATCTGCTTTCTTTTCTTCTGCGGAGACTGCACTTACAACAGTAAACCGAATTCGAATCCGCAACCTTGCCGATGAAGGCAACAAAAACGCACAAACTGTATTAAAAATTACGGATGATTCTTCTAAGATGCTAACCGCTATACTGATCGGTAACAACATCGTGAACCTTTCTGCCGCATCGCTGACCACAACCCTGGCTTACAGTCTCGGAGGCTCCATGGTCGCAATCGCCAGCGGAATTTTAACTGTAGCGATTCTGCTTTTCGGTGAGATTACACCGAAGACAATGGCTACCATCCACGCTGAGAAGGTATCTCTGGCATACGCACCAATCATCCATATATTTATGAAGATCATGACACCGTTCGTCTTCATTATCAATGGTCTGACCAACGTTGTTCTTTTCATTTTACGCGTAGATCCGAATGACCACAAACGCGCCATGACCGAGAATGAACTTCGTACTATCGTAAATGTCAGCCATGAAGACGGCGTTATCGAATCCGAAGAGAAAGAAATGATCTACAATGTGGTAGATCTCGGAGATGCAAAAGCTAAAGATGTTATGGTTCCACGCGTTCACGTAACATTTGCAGATGTAAACTGCACATATGAAGAATTGATTGACATTTTCCGTGAAGATAAATTCACAAGGCTGCCGATTTATGAAGATACGACCGACAATGTGATCGGTACGATTAACATGAAAGACTTGTTGCTTTACGATTACGGAAACACAAAAGAATTCCATATCCGGGATATTATGCGAGAAGCTTATTTTACTTATGAGTATAAGAATATTTCCGAGCTTCTTGTGGAGATGCGTCAGGCATCCTTTAACATCGCAATTGTTCTGGATGAATATGGTGAAACTTCCGGTTTGATCACACTGGAAGATATCCTGGAAGAAATTGTCGGTGAAATTCATGACGAATATGACGAGAATGAAGAAGATTTTGTTCACAAAATTTCTGACAAAGAATATCTGGTAGAAGGTTCTGTCAACCTGGACGACTTCAATGACCGTCTGGAACTGAATCTGGAATCCGAAGAATATGATTCCCTCGGTGGATTTATCATCGAGCATCTGGACCGGCTTCCGGAACTCGGTGATTCTGTCACAACATCCGATGGTATTCGACTGGTTGTAGAATCTCTGGATAAAAACCGTATTGAGAAAGTTCATGTGTATCTGCCGGAGAAAGTGGAATATGATGAGGATTCTGAAGAATAATAAGTAGACATATCTACAAATTCTGTTTCGAACAGTTTTTGTAGGTATATAATAATTAAAAAGAAAAGGCAAGTTCTTAAAATTTCATGTCAGAACATGCCTTTTCTTTATATCTTTTGATGTAATTCAAAATATCTTCTATTAAGCCTCTATAATTTTTAACTCTTATAACTGTTTCCCGTTATGTCTGTGTATCAGAAATAAAAATCCACCGATCACTCCGCCGATCACTCCGGCATAAATAGCAACACACATTACATTTGCTATACAGTCAATCAATGCAATTTTTCCGATTGCCGTGCAGAAGAACATTCCAACTATAAATGTTGTAACACTCCACAGCAATACATTTGCTGATAAAAATGTTCCGTCCTGTGCTTCCGCTCCAAATATTTTTCCTGTCATTTCCCATAAAAATTTCATATTCATTCCTCCCTGCATATGAAACAACTATATCTTAGATGCTCTCACATCTTCATGTGGTCCGCACCATCTCTTTCTTTTCTTCATGTACATTATAGGAACTGCATGTTAAATCAGTTTACAGAGAAATGCTAAATCTTTGTAAAATGTACTCGTTCAGAGCCAGGCAGAATTTTATAAAACAACTGTAAAATGATTACATTTTTAAAGTTGTTTTTAAAATTCTATCTGGCGGATACGCCACACGTCACAACTGCTTTTTAGTTGGGACGTTGGGCTCTGAACGAATATGGGAATAATTCTATCTGGCGGATACGCCACACGTCACAATTGCTCTTTAGTTTGGACGTTGGCTCTGGGCGAGTATCTGAATAATTTTAGTTGGGAGGCTGGCTCTGAATGAGCACCTGAACAATTTTAGTCTGGGCGTTGGCTCAAAGCGAGTACCTGAATGATTATTGTATCAAAAGCGTCTCAAATCCGGCTCTCTTAAGTCTTCTCTGTGCCGCCACCGCTTCGTCCAGCATATCATATTCTCCGGAAATCACCCGGTAATATTGTTTCCATTGATCTATATATGCCGGAAATCCACGGTCTTCCAGTGTTTCCTGCTGCCTCGCTGCATTGTTCCGGTTCCGGAACAGTCCGACCTGAATACGGTACTTCGTCTGTTCCACCGGCGTTTCCGGTTCTTTCAGAACTCCGGCATTTTCCAATGTATCCAGGACTCCTGTTGCAATTGCCTGTGCAATATCCTGAAAATTAGAATCAAATAATTTATTATCCGTATCTGAATTGATAAATCCAGCCTCTACAAGTACAGCTGGCATCCGTGTCCGCTTCAACACTACAAGATTCGGTCTTGCTTTCACCCCCAGATCTACAAACCCCACCGTCTCCAATTGTTCATTGATTTCCTGCGCCATCTGATATTTAAGTCCAGACAAATCATAGATCAGACTTTCCACTCCCATTACTTTATTATCTGTCGGATAAGAGTTTCGATGGATCGACAGGAAAAAATCCACTCCTGCCTGATTTGCCTCTACTGCCCGCTCATATGGGGACAAATACACATCTGTTGTCCTGGTGTAAAGTACCTCAATTCCATTTTCCTGAAGAATCTCTCCCACTGCAAGCGTCAGCCTTAATGTATCATCTTTTTCACGGCGCCCCCGATAAACTGCTCCAGGATCACTTCCCCCGTGACCACTATCTAACATCATAGAATATGGCATATTTATTCCTCAAAATCTTTTTATATTATAGTATGACTCAAAAATCAGATCGGTGATTTTTCTAAAATGCGGAAATGTACAGATTTATAAAAAAATTTTCTGCACAGATAAACTTTCACTGGCAATTTCCTTCGAATACTTTTATAGCGCTAAAAAAGGTCCACCGGACCTTTTTGTCGCATGCTTGGCAACAAAAAAACTGCTGCTTCGTCAGATTATCCTTCACAAAGCAACAGTTTTGTTTACTGATTATTTTTACTGATTATTTTTTGCTTATTTATTCTCAATTGCTGTAATCATATCTACTCTGGTCTGGTGTCTTCCACCTTCGAATTCTGCGCTTAACCATTCATCGATGATCATCTTTGCAAGCTCAATTCCGATTACACGGGCACCGAATGCCAGAATATTGGTATTGTTATGCTGTCTGGAAAGTTTTGCAGAATATGGCTCTGAGCAAACAACTGCACGAACACCTTTTACTTTATTTGCTGCCAAAGAGATTCCAACTCCTGTACCACAGATCAGGATACCAAGATCTACATCTCCTGCTGCAACAGCTCGTCCGACTTTCTCGCCGTACTCTGGATAATTACAGCTCTCATATGTATCTGTACCAAAGTTCACAACTTCATATCCTTTTCCTTCCAGGTACTCTACTACCTGATTCTTCATGTCTACTGCAGCATGATCATTACCAATTCCGATTTTCATGACGTTATAGCCTCCTCTTTTCATTGTCGTCTTTTCTTTGACGCCTTTTTATATTATAATAGATAAGATTTCTATTATCAACACAGGTACGACAATTAATACATAAATACAGAAAGGGAACACTATGATACAATATATTGCCAGCGACGTAGACGGAACTTTACTTCATGGTCACGCGACGGAACTGAATCCAGAATTATTTGACATTATCCGTCAGTTAAAAGAACATGGAATACATTTTATTGCAGCCAGCGGCCGCCAGTACAAAAATCTCCGTCGTCTATTTGCCCCTGTAAAAGATGACATTTCCTATGTCGCAGAAAATGGATCTATGTGTGTGCATGATGATAAGATTGTCTCGTTAGGACATATTGATACTAATCTGATCTATGAGATTGCAGACGCAGCAAAAGAATATGGTCATTGCCACACTTTAATTTCCACAGCCCGGACCGGATATACCGACTCAAAAGATTCTGACTACATCGATCATATCCGTAACGATGTCGGTTATGACATGGACGTTGTTCAAAATGTGCGTGATATCAAGGAGCCTTTTATCAAAATCGCAGTATGTGATTTTGATGGAACCGAAAAACGTCTTCGCGCCTATTTTCAAGAACGTTTCGGTGATCGAATCAAGATTGTAACCTCCGGGAATATCTGGATTGATTTCATTGCACCGAATGCCAATAAAGGTTCTGCCCTTTCCAATATCGTATCTTCCCTTGGCATGGATCCAAAGAATGGTATCACATTCGGAGATCAGTACAATGATTTGGAAATGTTGCAGCTGTCCAATACAAGCTATGCTATGACGACTGCTGCCACCGGAGTAGCGGATTACGCTACACATACAACCGATTCCGTAGAAGAAACGTTAAAAGATTTGCTTAAAAATTTATAAATTTACTTCTTCATAAAATCCCCTGTTAGTTTTCATCACAGCACAAGTTAAATTCATGCAAACAACAGGGGATTTCTCATATACTAATATTCTATTTCTTTTAAAATATCATCAATAATACCAGCATTGATTATCGAAAACTCTCTTGAAACTGCCGGCTTTTCTTTGCCCTCAACACATCCCCCAAATTGTTCCACTTCCAAGCAATAATTTTGAGGTACCTGCACTGTCTTTATAACCTCTTTTTCTCCTGCTCTTTTCACAGAATAGCTCAATTCTCCGTCGCCATTAAATTCAAATCCTATTCCTTTTATAATTCCCTCACTTCCATGAATTTCAAACCGATCAATATGCCTGTTTTCTTCTATTTCAAGAACCATTCCACTAGAAAATGCTGCCATTTTTCCATCATTATACTCAAAAATAACTGACACATAATTATCAATTTCACCTTTTACGCCACTACTAATTGCCTTTATTTTTTGAGGTTTTTCTCCCAATATTCGAAGAATCAAACTTGTATTATATACTCCCAAATCATATGTGCAACCACCTAGCATTTCTTTTCTCATCCGGATATTGTTCATATTATAATCTGAAGTTATATATGCTGATTCCATATATCGTATTTTTCCAATTCCCCCATCTTGAATCTCTTTGCAAATTGCTTCAATATATGGACTATGATTTCATCCTTTCTCAAAACTTTATCCAAATTAGAAAAGCACCTTTAAAGATTGCCAGCATTATTATATGGCCTCTCCATGGTGCTTTTCTTATTTTATACTTTACTATGCTTTTTTTCTATTTTTTAACATATCCATTGTTACAGCAAATATAATAAGCACACCGCTTGTAATTTCAAGTACATGTGTATTTAATCCAAACTGTACACCAGCATTATTAATTAATACCATCAAAATAGTACCAAGCACTGTACCTGTAACAGTTCCTTTTCCTCCCGCAAGCGAAGCACCACCAATTACAGCTGCTGCGATTGCATTCATATCATATCCTTCTCCACCTGTTGGTAAAGCGCTCTGTACTCGAGCAGCAAGCATAATACCTGCAATACCATATAAAAGTCCTGCGCCTGCATATGTTGCATAGAACATTTTTCTAACTTTAATACCGCTTAATTTTGCAACCTCAACGCCACTACCAAGTACATATAAGCTTCGTCCAAAAATTGTATATTTAAGCATGAACCAAATCGCAATTGCAACAATTGCCCAAATAACAGCTAACACCGGAAGTCCTCCAAATAAGTTGGTATTTCCCATACTCAAAATTCTTTGATCAATTCCTGTAACTGTTAATGCATTACTAATAATCTTAACAAGTCCACGTACAATTGTCTGCATACCCAAAGTAGCAATCATAGGCGGAACCCGAAAATCATAAATAATAATACCATTTAAGAAGCCAACTGCAACAGAAATCACAATCGCAATAATTAAAGTCAACCACATATTCATTCCTGTATCTCTCTGTAAAAGAGCAAGTACCATACAAGACAAACCTGTAATTGCTCCACCACTGATATCAATTCCCCCAGTGATAATAATCATCGTCTGTGCTGCTGCCATAACTCCGATAATCGCACATTGTTTCGTTAAGTTTGTTACATTGTAAAGTGTACAAAAATTATCCGTAAAAACAGACGCCCCAACAAAAAGAATTACGATAATTAGACCTAATGTAAATTCTGTCTGTTGGAATATATTCGTTTTTTTCTTCATAGTTGCTTTTGCCATAATAAATTCCTCCTTATCCCTCAACAGATGCTTTCTTCAAAACATCCTCTTCTTTCAGAACTTTTATCTCATCATAATTAAATTCCCCAGTGATTCTTCCCTGTGCCATAACAAAAAGTCTATCTGACAGTCCCATGACTTCCGGAAGATATGAAGAAATCAAAATGATACCTTTCCCCTGTGCAGTAAGTTCTTCCATAATCTTATAAATTTCTTCTTTTGCACCTACATCAACTCCAACTGTAGGCTCATCAAAAATCAAGATATCTGGATTTCGGCAAAGCAGTTTTGCAATTACAACCTTTTGTTGGTTACCACCAGATAAATTCCCTGCTAATTGCATTATACTCGGTGTCTTTACTCGAACATCTTTAGAATATTTTTCTGCCCTCTCTGTCTCTTTTTTCAAGGAGATAACTCCTGCCTTGCTTATCATCTCATAGGAATTCATATTAACATTTGTCTTAATAGGAAGCGCCAAAGCAAGCCCATCTGAACGTCTATCTTCTGTCAAAAATCCAATGCCATGTTTAAGCGCATCCGCTGGATCCTTAATATCAACCTTTTTATTTTTCACATAAACATCACCACTCAGACGTTTATCCACACCACAAAGCGCTCTCATTATCTCACTTCGTCCCGCTCCAACAAGACCTGCAAAACCAATAATTTCACCCGCATGAAGGTTAAAATTAATATTTTTAAAATGTTTACTATCTGTAAAACCTTCAACTCTCAAAAGTTCCTTACCTGGTTTCTGCCTCTTAATATTATAAATATCAGACAACTCTCGTCCAACCATCATCGTAATCAACGAGTCTTTAGTAACTTCCTCAATCGGCTTCGTGTCTATATATGTACCATCTTTTAATATTG
Organism: Dorea sp. AGR2135; assembly: GCF_000420885.1. NCBI lineage: Bacteria > Bacillati > Bacillota > Clostridia > Lachnospirales > Lachnospiraceae > Dorea > Dorea sp. AGR2135. Next base: position 21,296 of record NZ_ATVU01000005.1, read on the forward strand.
TAACACTGTCACATATATCCATAATTTCTTCCAATCGATGTGATATATATATAATACTAACTCCCTTAGATTTGAGCTCATCTATAAATTTATATAAAGTTTCGACCTTCTCATTTTCAAGAAGAGCTGTTGGTTCATCAAATATTACTATTCTCAAATCGTCACTGACAGAAATTTTACTAATAGTAACCATTGCCTGCATTGCAATTGGTAGACTAGAAATTTTCTGTCTCGGATTAACATTCATACCAAATTTATCAATTATTTTCTGACTATCATCATACATTTTCTTCCAGTCAACCATGCCGGTTTTAGTTTTTGGCTGACGTCCCAAAAAGTAATTTTCTGCTATACTAAGATCTGGTGCAATATTTACATGTTGATAATTTGCATATACACCGTGGCTTTGAGCCTCTAATGCACTTGTATTTTCAATCCAATTGCCATTATAATTCATCAACACTTTTCCTTCATCTGGTCTCTCAACACCCATGATGCATTTTATTAACGTAGACTTTCCAGCTCCATTTTCTCCACAAAGTGCTCTTGCTTCTCCAGCTTTTATCTCGAAACTCACGTTATTAAGTGCTGTTACACCAGGATAGAATTTACTGATATTTTCAATTTTTAAAATCGTGTCCTGCATAACCAATACCCTCTTTTTTAAATAAGGAGCGATGTAAAATCGCCCCTTACATCAATCATTATAAATGTTATTAAAGTGTAACTTCTATTTTCCTAAATTCTTATTTTTTAAGTCTTGTAGGATCAAGTAAATCCTGCATGTCACTCTGCTCCATGTTATCCTTAGTAATAACAACCGGTGGACAGTTAACTTGTTTCTTAGACTCTGGATTCTTTCCTGTAATTAATGTCTGAAGTGTATTTTCCATACATTTATATCCCTGTGCATATGCGTCCTGAACAATAATTGCATCCAATACACCATTTTTAAGTGCCTGAATTTCAATGTCATCTGAATCAACTGCTACATTAATAAATTTATCACCTACGTTAGAATCCGCAACTGCATTGCAAACACCATCACCTGTAATATTATTTCCAGAATACATACCAATCAGCTTATCTCCATATGTAGAAATGATATTCTCTGCATTCTTCTGTGCAGTTTCAACATCATTACCATTATAATATGTATCTGTTAATGTCAACTGAGGCGCAAGCTCTTTTATCTTGCTTCTAAATCCGTCAATTCTATGGTTAAGCGCTTCATTTTCAACATTTGTATTCATACCAAGGACACCATCTGTAATACCTTTTTTATCCATAGCGTCTTTGAATGCCTGCGCTGCCATCTCACCAATTGTATCATTTGAGCAATAATAGAATTCATTGTAATAATCTTCATTTGCCCCATCATCACCAGTTCCGATTCCACAGTTTACAAAGTTCAGTACAATACCTGCATTTGTAGCTTCCTGCGCTTTTGGCACTGTTGCATCAATTGCAAGCGTTGCTGTAACAATTGCATCTGGCTGTTTTCCAATACACTGCTCAAATGTTGTTACATAATCTTCTGTCTGACTCTCTTCAGCCGGTCCTACAACTTCATAATCAACTTTTATTCCTTCTTTTTCCTCAATATCTTTCATCGCATTCTCAATACCAATTCCAACATATGTCCAGAACTGAGATGCTGTAGATGGTGTAAGATAAATTACATGATAAGATTTCTTATCATCCCCACCTGATGAACCGTTGCTTTTTCCTGTTTTTCCGCTTGAACATGCTGCTAAGGAAAGTGTCATAACGCCTACCAATGCCAATGATACTAATTTCTTTAATTTCATGAATAATCCTCCCTTTTTCACTTTTTATGTTACACTTTAAAACAATTATGTAATTACAAACGACTACATAACACCTTTTTGTAAGATGAAACAACCATATGGCCTTGTCTCACTTGTGCACACTGTCAATACAGCTTTTCCAGCTTTATCATAAAATTTTGTTCTCTCAATTGGTCCTGCACAATTTTCATATCCGTTTCTCTTTGCAGCTGCAATTGCTTCATCCCATGTATCACACTGTTTCAAATCAACTCCTGAATCCGCATCCGGAACCATATACTCCAACGGTGTATCACAATACTCAACGTCCAATGGCATCAATTTTAAAATAGCATCAATCATTTCAGGTGCCGTATTTCCCTTTGCTTGTACACTAACTGCATTAGGAGACTTAGAATAAGGTGGATAGAAATGATCTGCAACCACTAAGATATCACCATGTCCCATGTCTGCCAGTGCCTTTAATAAATCTGATCCAATAATTTCCGGTATTCCTTTTAACATCTTTATATCCTCCTTTTATTTTAAATATTATTTTCTATTAAACCCCTGTTTTATTTATGCGCCTCCAGGAATTCATCTACCTCTTCTCTTGTTGGCATTGCTGGAGTAGTTCCTAGTCTCTGTACTGACAACGCTGCCAATGCATTTGCAAATTTAACCGCATCCCACAGTTCCTTCCCCTCTGAAAGAGCTGCAAGAAGACCACCATTAAATGCATCTCCTGCTCCAGTCGTATCAATAGCGTCCACTTTATATGCTGGCACAATCATCTCTTCACCTTTTGAAGAAACAAATACGCCTCTGGCCCCCAATGTAATAACAACATCTGTGACACCCTTTTCCCTAAAATAAGCTGCCGCTTTCTTTGCTGATTCAAGATCTTTCACAGAAACACCTGTAACTTCTTCTGCTTCTACTTCATTCGGAGTAACCATATAACATTTTGAGAGGAATTCATCTGTCATCGGTGCATATGGCGCTGTATTCATAATAACCTTACACCCATACTTATTGGCCATATCAACAAGCATTTCATTAGCATCTTGATTAACTTCTAGCTGAAGCAATACGTATTCACATTCTTTAATAATACTTTCAACACTTGCAACTTCCTCTGCAGTAATCGTATTACATGCTCCTGGAACAATAATAATTTCATTCTGACTCGTATTTTCATCTACTAAAATAAGCGCAATTCCTGTCTCTGTCTCTTCACTAACAAAAATATTATCCTTTGGCATTTTGAGTTCATCCATAGTATCCAACATTACATTTGCGAAGCTATCTGTACCAACCTTTGTCATCATCACAACATCTGCTCCTGCCTTATGCGCTGCCACACACTGATTAAATCCTTTCCCGCCAGGTCCCATTTTAAACATCGACCCTTTTACTGTCTCTCCCGGAACCGGAAGATGCGGCGACCTTGCCATAAGATCTACAACAAAACTTCCAAACACTGCGACCTTTTTCATGTTTTAGCCTCCTTTTATTTTTCAATCCGATTATCTCTTCCACCTCTCTATTTTGGAAGCGGTTTCTTTTCTATATTTCAATTTTACGTCCACCTCTCCTTCCAGTCAATTATTTTTTTGCTTTTTTGCATCTATTTGTATATATTCCTAATTAAGTTCTTTATTTTTAGTGCATTTTTCACAATTATTTTATCGGTAAATCCAAGAAACCGCTTTCTATTAATGTGGATATTTTAACAAAAAAAGGATAACTCCAACTTATTCTCTTCGTCATCCTTCTTTACATTATTTTTTCAATTTTTCCGATCCGCGAATAATCAAATTTGTTTTTACTATGTTTGTCCTCCTCATAATCTTTTCTTTTCCATTACCTGTCAGACTTTGAAAACTATATTCCAAAAGCTCTAGCGCTGCACAGCCCATTTCATATACCGGTCTGTCAACCGTAGTAAGATTTATATCCGTACAGCTTAATTCATGTATTTCATCGAAACAAACCATCGAAATATCTCTACCGATTTTCATATCTTTATCTTTCATAAACTTAAGGCATCCCAGCGTAATTAAATTATTAGAAGTAAATATCGCAGTTGGCGGTTCTTTTAAATCCATTAATCTTTGACAAGCTTGATATGCCGCATTCTCTTTAAAACTGCCTCCTACAATATAATCTGATTTTTTTTCAATCCCAGATTCTTCCAACGCCTTTTCATACCCCTTTAACCTCTCTCTTCCTGGTCTGGAGTTCCGTTCTCCTGTAATAATTGCAATCCTAGTATGTCCTGAATCAATAAGACATTTCACTGCTTGCCTTGCCCCCTCACAATCATCTGAAAATACTCCATCGAACTCGGCATGTATAATATCTCGATCTATCAACACAATCGGAATTTGATTTTTTTCTAGACTTTCCAATTTTTCCGCTGTTATTTTATCTTTATCACTGACCGGTATAATTACCAACCCTTTTATTCTTTCCTTTTGAACATCATTTAAAATACGATGTTCTATTTCTAGATTATCATTAGTTCCATACATAAACACATTATAACCGTAATGATTTGCAGTATCAGACAACCCGTGTAATATTTTACTAAAAAATGGATTTTCTATGTCTGGAGCTAGAAATGCTATGTTTCGCGTCTCACCAACACTCAAATTTCTCGCAAGAGAATTAGGTACATAATTTGTTTCTTCAATAATTTTTTGAACTTTTCTTCTAGTCTCTTCTCTAACACTTTTATTTCCATTTATTACTCTAGACACAGTAGCTGGTGATACATTGGCTTTTTCTGCTATATCATATATATTCATTTAGGTTCCCCACAATCCTTACTTTATGTAAGCGATTTCTATCTTTTAAAATAGCATTTAATAAAGATTATGTCAAACGTTTTTCTTTCTATCTTTCATTTTGTTTCATAAAAAAGAGCGTGTGAAAAAACAAGAGTTTTTTCACACGCCCTTTTCTTACTTTTCATATTTCAACAAATTAATTCAAAATTCCCGCTGCACTACTTGTACCAATTCTAGTTGCTCCTGCATCAATCATTGCCTGAGCTTTTTCAAAATCTCGCACACCTCCTGAAGCTTTCACACCCATATCTTTTCCTACTGTTTCTCTCATTAGACGGATATCTTCAACCGTAGCTCCGCCCGTCGAGAAACCTGTTGAAGTTTTGACAAAATCCGCTCCCGCTTCTTTCGCAATCTGGCACGCTTTTATCTTCTCTTCATCCGTAAGAAGACATGTCTCAATGATCACTTTAACAATAGCTTTTCCAGCAGCCGCTTTTACAACTGCCTCTATATCACTCTTAACATAATCCCATTCTCCGGCTTTAGCACGACCAATCTGAATAACCATGTCCACTTCATTTGCCCCTTTTTCAATACTATCAGCAGTCTCTGCCGCCTTTGACTCAGAAGTGCATGCTCCTAAAGGAAAGCCAATTACACAACACGTTTTTACTTCAGAACCAGACAGTTCTTTTGCAACTAATGGCACATAGCTTGAATTCACACATACAGAAGCACAACCATATGTCTTTGCCTCTTCACAAATTTTTACAATTTGCTCCGGTGTTGCATCTGCTTTTAATAATGTATCATCTAAATATTTTGCCATTTCTTTCTTATCCATTGTATTCTCCTCCTTATCCAGTTACATATGTGCATCTTTATGTAACTTTCGTTCCTTTATCTTGATACTAACACAACTATCTTTTTATGTCAACAATTATACCAACCTTTCTATGACATTCCCTGCCGTCTCTTCATCTGTAATTAGAATATTTATTATCCCTCCTCTAATTGCACCGCAAATACATTCAACTTTACTCTGTCCAGTTGCAACACCAATTCTTCTTTTCTTCTTTTTTAAATCTTCCAAAGTTACTGACACCGTACGTGAATCCAAATCTCTATCACATATTTCACCTTTTTCATTTATTATATGATCACATATATCTCCCACTGCACCTTTTTGCATTAATGCTTGCATTTCTTCATCACTAAGATATCCCGCACGATGAACTGCATTCTGAATCCCATATGCTCCCATAGTAATTAAAATTGTATCCGACTTATAACCATATTCCACTACTTTTTTCACATTAGAATCACTCACAAAAACCTCTTTAATCTCTTTACTATCCACAAGCGCTGGACACATTAATACATATGGTTTTGCATTCCATGCCTTTGCGAAATTTTTAGCAATTTCAGAAGAATAAATATTGTTTTGTACGTTACTAATTCCTCCGCACAACTGCACTACTATAACGTCTGACAATTCTCCTTTTTGACACAAAAAATTTGTTACTGCATACACCGTATTCCCCCAGGAAAAACCTATTACATCACCATTACGCACAACATTTTCCAAATATTCTGCTGCTGCTTTTGCAACTATATTTAATTTTGATGTATTATTTTTCTTTGGAACAATAATAACCTTATCAAGTCCTCCTAATTTTCTTAATTTTTGCTCCATTGCTTGTTCATAACCTTTGGGCGGTATAACTTTAACTTGAACAATCCCTGCTTCTTTTGCGTCAGCGAGCAATCTAGAAATATACGGCCTTGAACATTTAATTTCTTTTGCAATTTCTTCCTGACTCATTTCCTGTTCATAATACATCCTCGCAACTTTTATTAACTGTTCAACTTTTCTATCTCCATATCCCTTTTTTTCCACAATATACCCCTTCCTTTCAAATAATCTCCGCCCGACTTCCTCCGGCTTTTTCCTTTGTCACTATAATCTGTCTGTCAATTCTTTCCTTCAATTCTCCTACATGTGAAATAATTCCAACAAGTTTATTGCCTTCCGTCAATCCAGCCAGGGCTTTTATTGCCTGCTCCAGCGATTCTTCGTCCAACGAGCCAAAACCTTCGTCCACAAACATCGTATCCAGACGGATTCCTCCGGCTCTTGACTGAACTTCATCCGAAAGCCCCAGCGCTAATGAAAGTGAAGCTTTGAAAGACTCTCCTCCAGACAATGTCTTAACGCTTCGTCTTGTGCCATTATAATGATCAATGACATCTAGTTCCAGACCGCTCTGGCTTCGATTATTTCCAGCCACAACACTTCTTGCGAGTTCATATTGTCCCTCCGACATAACCATAAATCTTACGTTTGCCCGCTGTAAAATCCGTTCAAAGTACGCCATCTGAACATAAGTTTCCAGCATGATCTTTTCTTTCCCGGAAATGTTTCCATTTGCCGTATTTGACAGTGCTTTCACCAGCGCCCATTTTTGTTCCAAAACTATGATATCTTTCGACTTCTGTTCAATATTCAAAAGAGCTTTTTGATTTGTCGCCAGCCGTAGTTGAAGCTCTTTTAATATCCTTTCATAATCAGCTCTTTGTTCCACTAATCTTGTCTTTTTTTCCTGTTCGCACTCCACAAAAAATTCTCCGAGATTCTCAAGCTGCTTATGGCATTGCTCCAGTTTTCCTTCCAGCTTTCGCATATCGCCATTCCATTTTTGCAGATTTTTCTGAGCTGCTTCATATTCCGTCTGGCTGTTTCTTTTCAATGTCTGCAGGTTCTGAAGTTCTATTTCAGCCTGTTTCCAGTCTTCATACCTGAGATTCTGCTGTTGCTCTTCAAACTGTTTGTTTTCCATATCTATCTCTGCTTTTAAAGCTGCAATCTGACCAGATATTTTTTCTCGTTCCTCACGTTTCGTAGTAATCTGCTCTTGTATCTTCTGAATTTGATTTTGGAGTAATTGATATCTTTCAACCTTTTTCTTATTACTTTTCATTTGTTCTTGAAGTTCGTATTCTTCATCTGTGAGTCTTTTTTTCTGCTCCTCAATCTGCTTCTGATCCGCCGCCCGTTCTTTTTGAGCATTTACTTTTCCTAATAGTTCAGCCGCCTCCCGGCTGGCAGTCTCCATCTGATTCCTTGCCTGTTCCCATTTTCGCTTAACTTCTTCCAATTCTTTCTGTGACGGAATATATTCCGTACCACAAGCTTTTTTAGGATGCTCTTTGGAGCCACACACCGGGCACGCTTCTCCTTCTTTTAAATGCTTTGCCAGCACTCCTGCCTGCCCATCTAAAAAGGTCTGATATGCGAGATCATACTCTGTCTTTCTTTCCTTTGCAATCTGAGATTTATCCACATACTGCTCTTGAATCTCGGAAAGCTTTCCACAAAGGAAATGATACTTCTTTGTATTTTCCACAGCCTGTTTTAGTTCTTCTTTTTCAGAATCTAATTTTTCCTTTCGAAACAGTAATTCCGTCTTCCGTTCCGGCTCATTTTCCAATTGTATTTTCTCGCTTTCATCATCCTTCAGACGCTTTTGTAACTCTTCTCTTTCAATGTCCTGCGTTTGTAACCTTTCTTTCTCCTCTTTTAGAAATTTTTTTCTTTCTATTATTCTCTTTTTCTTTTCTTCTAGTTCTTGATAAATCGATATCTGTGTCTGAATTTGAGCAATTTTTACTTCCAGCTCCTCTCTATTTTCCTGCTTTTTCTTTTGTCCTTCCCACTCCTGTTGAATTTTCTCGCCTTGTTCCTGCACCTTTATATAATCAGCTTCAGCCAATTCAAGCGTACGAATCGTCTGTTCTCTCGTCTGCGCTTTTTGTAAATGCTCTTGTATCTGCTCCAACTCTTTTTGTAGATTCTGAAGCTTGCAATTTATATTTTCCGCTTCTTCCTGATCTAATCCTATCACGTCTTTTATCTCAGCAATTGCTTCTTCCATAGGAAGTTTTGCATAGTTGATCTCTTCTTTTCCCAACACTCCTTCTAAATATTGATTTACACTTCTTCTTGCAAATTCCAGCTCATCCGAAAGTTTACCAGATTCCGCTTTCAATTTTTCCTGCAAAATCTGATAACCGCCTGTCTTAAAAATCTCCCGGAAAATTACCTGTCTTTCTTTTGTATCTGCCAGTAATAATTTTTGAAAATCTCCCTGTGCGATCATCGCAATCTGAAGAAATTGATTTCGATTCAGACCTAAGATTTCAACAATTGCTTTATTCACTTCTTTTTGTTTTGTAACTACACGACCATCCGGATATGTCAATTCGGCCTCTGCTCTCTGAAGTGTCATTCCTCCACCTTTTTTTGCCGGTCGTTCATACTCCGGATTTCTCCGGACTTTATATTCCTGCCCCCCATTTTCAAAAAGAAGTTCTACCTCTGTCGGAACTTGCGCATCTGCATATTTTGACCGAAGCATTGCCGGTTCCCGATTCTCACCACTGGCCGCACCATATAATGCATAGACAATACCATCAAAAATTGTCGTTTTACCTGCTCCTGTATCTCCGGTGATCAAATACAATCCACCTGTTCCAAGCCTTTCCATATCCAGTTCCTCGCAACCTGCATACGGTCCAAATGCAGATAGTTTTAATTTTTTCGGTCTCAATTCTTATCCTCCCAGATTTTTTCAATTAACGAATGAATCAATTGCTTCTGTTCTTCATTCATTTCCTGATTATTCTGTTTTTCATATAAATCTTCAAATATATCAAACGGTGTTTTTTCTTCTACTTCCTGCACATCTGCAAATGATTTTCTTCCACGCGTCCTTTGATTGTCATAATCCAATTTCATAAGATTCGGATAAATGACTTGTAATTTCCGTACCGCGTCTGGTATATCTTCTTCATCTGTCAATGTAATATGCATATAACAATTTCTGTCCAGACTGTCATAATAAGATTTTTCCGCCACTTCCATATAGCTTCCTTTTATCTCATACCAGTCATGTAAAGGATTCATTTCTTTTGTTCGAATAACTACATTTCCCTTTTGTTTCATTTCTACGATTGTCACGGATTTTTTGTGATGAATCTCCGAAAAGGAATATTTTAATGGAGTTCCACAATATCGCACTGTCTCTCTGCTAATCTTCTGCGGTCCATGAATATGGCCCAGTGCTACATAATCAAAATTTTCGAATACATTTACATCTACATTATCTGTTCCCCCCACAGAAATCTCTTCCGACTCACTTCTCTTCGCCCCAGTTACAAACTGATGTGTCACGATTACATTTCTTTCATCCGGATTTACTTTCATCTGCTCCACTGCGATGCGCAAAGCATCTGTATAATTTTCCACCTGTTCATCTTCAAAAAAATGTTTTACGTTTACCGGCTTTACAAATGGTAACAAATAAATATTAACCGGTCCCCATTCATCCGTCAGTACAATCGCATCCGTCTTTCCAGAATATGCCGGTGCAACATACACACCACTTTCTCTCATCAATCGACCGCCAAATGCAATTCTCTCCGCACTGTCATGATTACCACTGATTATGAATGTCTGCACTTTTTTTCTTGATAACTGACACAAAAAATCATCAAATAACTGGATTGCCTCTATAGGCGGTATTGATTTATCGTAGACATCTCCCGCAATGAGAACTGCCTCCGGCTTTTCTTCGTCAACGACAGTAAGTATTTTCTTTAAAATATCTCTTTGATCTTCCAGCATCGAAAACTCATTCACACGTTTTCCCAGATGCAAGTCCGATATATGTATAAATTTCATGGCAGTCACACCTCATTCTTATTTTTAATCCCATGTGCTTTTATTATATCGATGTTTTTTTCTGTAATCAACCATTCTCTCTCCCGACTATATCACTCAAAATCTTTCCTGTGTAATAAATACAAAACCCCAGAGTTCCAAAGCTCCGGGGCATATATCATATGTGATTTTCATCTTAATTTTTCATCTTAAATTTTCATAAGAACATCTTTTCCTGAAATACCTGGTTCTGTCATATGAATTGGATCAAGAATTCGACTCAGTTCCTCTTCATCCATAATATTTTCTTTCAAAATCAAGCTTCTTACAGATTCATTGGAATTAATTGCTTTTTTCGCAATGTCTGCTGTTTTTTCATAACCTACATACGGACAAACCGCTGTAATGATTCCTACACTGTTTTCTACCAACTGACGACATCTTTCTTCATTGGCCGTAATTCCTACGATACAATTATCTACGAGTGTCTCAACTGCATAGCCAAGCGTATCGATAGACTGGAACATACAATAGAAAATGATAGGCTCAAATGCATTTAATTCTAACTGTCCTGCTTCGACTGCCATTGTAATTGTCATATCATTTCCAATAATATTAAACGCTACCTGATTAACTACTTCCGGAATAACCGGATTTACTTTACCAGGCATAATAGAGGAACTATTCTGTTTTGCCGGAAGATTAATCTCTCCAAAACCAGCACGCGGACCGGATGACATAAGTCGAAGGTCATTAGACATTTTTGAAAGTGTTACGGCACATGCTTTCACTGCACCGGAAACAGCAACAAAGGAATCCAGATTCTGTGTTGCATCTATCAGATCAAATGCCTGTATAAACTCCATTCCTGAAATTTCTGAAAGGTTAGGAACAATTCTTCTCAAATAATTCTCATCTGCATTGATACCTGTTCCAATGGCGGTTCCTCCCATATTGAGAGTACGCATCTCATCCATTGCCTTGTCCATTCTGTGGATATCTCGCATGATCGCTACTGAATATGCTTTAAATTCCTGTCCCAGACGAATCGGCACTGCATCCTGCATCTGCGTACGTCCCATCTTGATTACATGATCAAACTCTTTCGCTTTTTCATTAAGCGCATCATAAAGACGCAGAAGTTGTTTCTTTAAATTCTGCAACAGATGAAGTGAAGTCATCTTTCCGGCAGTTGGTATGACATCATTTGTCGACTGGCTACAGTTCACATCATCGTTCGGATTTACAATTGTATAATCTCCTTTTTTTCCTCCAAGAATCTCAATTGCACGATTGGCAATGACTTCATTGGCATTCATATTTAAAGAAGTTCCTGCTCCCCCCTGTATAGGATCTACTATATATCCAGATTTCTCTCGTAGAGGAAAGCAGCGCGAATCTTTCTCTGCTCCTCCAAGCAGGAAAACTAGATTTAATGATCGATAACTGTATTTTAGATGAGCAGATTTTTGATCACTATGTTTATCAAAAAGAACATCTTTTACTTGCCGTTCCCAAAAGCTACTCCGTAAATACCCGACTGCAAGAATATCAGATTCCTATTGAGACCATTCATGACGGTAGTTTCCTTTCTCCGGAGGTTCTTTCCGTTCCACTAAACAGTTTTGCAAATGAGTCCTTTATTATTCTACGTTCAGATAACGATACCGGTAAGCGTGCTCTAACGATTTGCCAGGAAAACAACTTTACTCCGCATACAATTTTTCGACTAGATCAACAGATGACCGCCTATAATATCGCCTGTTCTGGAATGGGGATCACTTTTATCGGGAATCTCCTGCTCGCAAGCGCACCGGCAACTTCAGAACTTATTTTTTATAAACTTCCCGGCAAGAACTGTAATCGAAATGTATCATTTTACTGGAAAAAAGGACGCTACATCAGCAGAGCTATGGAAGAATTTCTGAAAATTGCTCTCCCTCGATAACACTGGAAATGGAATTTCCTATGAAATAATAAAATCGGGAGCACCCGCCTCACAGATGATCCTGATTTTATTATTATATTTTTACATTCTATATAGCAAGAAGATTCTTGATTGCTTCCATATAAATCAGAACAGCTTCTTCCATCTCGGATACAAGAATATATTCGTCTGAACCATGGATACGATAATCTACTCCTAGTTTTTCCGGTCCAAATGCAATAATATTTTTCAATGTTTTTGCATAAGTTCCCCCACCAATTACCATTGGCTCATTTTCCGTATCTCCTGTCACATCAACATACGCTTTGTATAAGGCCTCTACCAGCGGTGACTCTCTTGGGAAAAACAATGGATTCCCGATACTGTTAATTTCAATTCGTCCATTTTCATCCTCTAATTTTCCTTCACACATACTGCGGATATCTTCCTCTTTAAATGTAACCGGAACACGGATATCAATTGTACAAGAGATCACACCATCTTCTGTTTTCACAATTCCGTTACAAAGTGTCAATTCTCCATATGCATCTTGGCATTTCAATCCAACTCCAACTCCATCACAAGAAGTTCCAATATGTGAATTATAGAATTTTACAAAGTCATCTTCGAATCCAACTTGCTCCAGACATTCAAATATCACGCCTGCTGCATTCACACCAAGTGTCGGTGTACTTGCATGTGCCGGAACACCTTTCGCTTCAATATGGATTTCTCCATTCTCTTCTGTAACTTTATATTCCTGAAGTTTTGTGTTAGCAAAAGCGGCTTCCAATGTTTCTTTCAGACCATCTTCTGCCGGAATAACTGCTGTGCAGTTATCACATACTGCATTAGATACAAAACCACCATTCATAGCAATAATCTTTGTGTTCTTAGAATACACAGTCATACCCATATGACCTTTTTCTCCATGAATACATGGGAAACTTGCATCTGGAGTAAATCCACAGGATAACTCCTCAGCTACTTCATTATAATGCTGCATACATCTAGAACCTGTTTCCTCATTACATCCCATAATAAGACGAACACGTTTATTAAGTTTTACGCCTGAATCACGCAGTAATTTCATCGCATAAAGAGCTTCCATCACAGGTCCTTTGTCATCTGTAGTTCCACGTCCATACACATAATCACCTTTACGTGTCAATTCGAATGGATTATAGCTCCAATCTCCACCTACAGGTACAATATCAAGATGTCCGGCGATACCAACAATTTCGTCTCCTTCTCCCATCTCTGCATAACCACAATAATTGTCCAAATTCACTGTACGGAATCCCATCTCTTCCGCAATTTGAAGTCCTACGCTAAGTGCTTTAGCTGGTCCTTCTCCAAATGGCTTTCCTTCTTCCGGTGTGCCAAGCTGTGAATCAATTGCTACCAATCTTCCCAAATTAGCAACCATCTCTTCTGATAATGCATGAATCTTTTCTTTCATCTTAATTTATCCTCCAATTTTTTTATTATTATTGTTAAAATTTTTAATTCTATAACGTATATAATCCATGTAGGATCACGTAATAGTCCCCTCGCTCGTTGCATCGTCTTTACGCATCAAAATCGGCTTCAAATACTCCTTCCGGTGTGCGCATTGTCAAAATACCAAGATTAAAATCTTCATCTCGGATTGTAATATGATATTCAAAAATAACTTCCTCATCAAATTTAGACAATAACAAATACTCTCCATTTTCTTTTCTGGCCAACTATTATTATCCTATCATAACTTCCTGTAGAATACAATTTATATGCTACAGCGTTCTCACTTTTCTATTATATTAAAAACCCCAGAAGCCTAAGCTTCTGGGGTATATATTTGAGTTAATATTCTGATAACAGATTATAATTACTCGATGATTGTAGCAACACGTCCTGATCCTACAGTACGTCCACCTTCACGGATAGCGAAACGAAGTCCCTGCTCCATAGCAACTGGGTGAATCAGTTCGATTGTCATCTCTACGTTATCTCCAGGCATGCACATCTCTGTTCCCTCTGGAAGCTCGCAAACACCTGTTACGTCTGTTGTTCTGAAGTAGAACTGTGGACGATAGTTGTTGAAGAATGGAGTATGACGTCCACCCTCGTCTTTTGTCAGTACATAAACCTGAGCTGTGAATTTCTTGTGGCATGTAACTGAACCTGGTTTACAAAGAACCTGTCCTCTTTCGATGTCTGTTCTCTGGATACCACGAAGAAGAGCTCCGATGTTATCTCCAGCCTGAGCCTCATCAAGAAGCTTACGGAACATCTCAACACCTGTTACAACTGTTTTCTTAACATCCTCATGGATACCAACGATTTCAACTTCGTCAGATACATGAAGAACACCACGCTCTACTCTACCAGTAGCAACTGTTCCACGTCCTGTGATAGAGAATACGTCCTCTACAGGCATAAGGAATGGCTTATCTGTATCACGCTCTGGATCTGGGATATAAGAATCTACAGCATCCATAAGCTCCATGATCTTATCTCCCCACTCTGACATTGGATCCTCAAGAGCTTTAAGAGCAGATCCCTGGATGATTGGTGTGTCATCTCCTGGGAACTCATACTCGTCTAACAGCTCACGGATTTCCATCTCAACGAGCTCAAGAAGCTCTGGATCGTCAACCATGTCACATTTGTTCATGAATACAACGATGTAAGGTACACCTACCTGACGGGAAAGAAGGATATGCTCTCTTGTCTGAGCCATAACTCCGTCTGTAGCAGCTACAACAAGGATAGCTCCGTCCATCTGAGCAGCTCCTGTGATCATGTTCTTAACGTAGTCAGCATGTCCTGGGCA
This sequence comes from Dorea sp. AGR2135, assembly GCF_000420885.1. NCBI lineage: Bacteria > Bacillati > Bacillota > Clostridia > Lachnospirales > Lachnospiraceae > Dorea > Dorea sp. AGR2135. The sequence continues at coordinate 36,351 of NZ_ATVU01000005.1, forward strand.
GTCAACGTGTGCATAGTGACGTTTCTCTGTCTCATACTCAACGTGTGCTGTAGAGATTGTGATTCCACGCTCTCTCTCTTCTGGAGCTTTATCGATGTTCTCGAAATCTACAGCTGCGTTACCCTCAACTCTTGCTGCAAGTGTCTTTGTGATAGCAGCTGTAAGAGTTGTTTTACCATGGTCAACGTGACCGATAGTACCGATATTACAATGCGGTTTTGTTCTTTCAAATTTAGCCTTTGCCATTTTGAATATCCTCCTTAAATATATGCTTTTAAAGCATTTTCTAAAAATATTTTACGATTACTCGGCTAGTTTTGATTATATTTCAAATCATACAGTTTTTCAAGCCTTTTTGCGCCTTTTTACAAGGAATTAAGCATTTTTATTGGATAATACCTTCTCCTGTACAGACTTTGGTACCTGCTCGTATTTCTCGAAGAACATTGAGTAGTTACCACGTCCCTGTGTTCTGGAACGAAGGTCTGTAGAGTATCCGAACATCTCTGCAAGTGGTACATAACCATGTACGATCTTACCACCGCCAAGATCATCCATGCCCTCGATACGTCCACGACGTGAGTTGATATCACCGATAACATCTCCCATGTACTCTTCTGGCATTGTTACCTCAACCTTCATGATAGGCTCAAGAAGTACCGGATCTGCCTTCTTCATAGCATCTTTAAATGCAAGTGATCCTGCAATATGGAAAGCCATCTCACTGGAATCGACCTCATGGTACGATCCGTCATATACGTTAGCGTGAATACCAACAACCGGGAATCCTCCAAGAAGACCTGACTGCATAGCTTCCTCAATACCTTCTCCGATCTTCGGAATGTACTCTTTCGGAATAGCTCCACCAACTACAGTAGACTCGAATTTGAATGTCTCCTCACCGTTAACATCCATAGGCTCAAATTTAACTTTACAGTGTCCGTACTGTCCACGTCCACCAGACTGTTTAGCATATTTGCTATCTACATCAACAGCCTTAGTAAATGCTTCTTTGTATGCAACCTGTGGTGCACCAACGTTAGCTTCTACTTTGAACTCACGAAGAAGACGGTCAACGATGATCTCCAGGTGAAGCTCACCCATTCCGGCGATGATTGTCTGTCCAGTTTCCTGATCAGTGTGTGCACGGAATGTAGGATCCTCTTCTGCAAGTTTTGCAAGGGACTCACCAAGTTTACCCTGGGAAGCCTTTGTCTTAGGCTCGATAGCGAGCTCGATAACTGGCTCTGGGAATTCCATAGACTCCAGAATTACTGGGTGCTGCTCATCACAGATTGTATCACCTGTTGTAGTGAACTTGAATCCGATAGCCGCAGCGATATCTCCGGAATAAACCTTATCCAGCTCTTCACGCTTGTTGGCATGCATCTGAAGGATACGTCCAACACGCTCTTTTTTGTTCTTTGTAGCATTCAGTACATAAGAACCAGAGTTCATTGTACCAGAGTAAACTCTGAAATATGCCAGTTTACCAACGAATGGGTCTGTCATAATCTTGAATGCAAGTGCTGAGAATGGCTCCTCATCTGAAGAATGTCTTACAACATTGTTTCCATCCTCGTCCACACCTTCGATTGGTGGGATATCTGTTGGTGCCGGCATATACTCGATAACTGCATCAAGCATCTTCTGAACACCTTTATTTCTGTATGCTGATCCACATGTTACAGGTACTGCTGTACACTCACATGTTGCTTTTCTTAAAGTTGCTTTTAACTGCTCGATTGAAGGAATCTCGTCTTCAAGATACATCATCATAAGCTCGTCATCCAACTCACAAATCTTCTCAACCATCTCTGTGTGATAAAGCTCAGCATCATCTTTCATATCTTCCGGAATATCAGTGATTGTGATATCATTTCCCTTATCATCGTTGTAGATGTAGGCTTTCATTTCCATCAAATCAATGATTCCCTTGAAATCATCTTCTTTACCGATTGGCAGCTGAAGAACGATTGCATTTTTACCAAGTCTTGTTCTGATCTGATCTACAGCATTGTAGAAATCAGCACCAAGAATATCCATCTTGTTGATGAATGCCATTCTTGGAACGTTGTATGTGTCAGCCTGACGCCATACGTTCTCTGACTGTGGCTCTACACCACCCTTAGCACAAAATACACCTACTGCTCCGTCCAGTACACGAAGTGAACGCTCTACCTCAACAGTAAAGTCAACGTGTCCCGGAGTATCAATGATATTGATACGATGCTCAAGAGCACCCGGCTTCGGCTTACAGTTCTCTTCCAATGTCCAGTGACATGTTGTAGCTGCAGAAGTAATTGTGATACCTCTTTCCTGCTCCTGCTCCATCCAGTCCATAGTAGCAGTACCTTCATGAGTATCACCAATCTTATAGTTTACACCGGTATAGTAAAGAATACGCTCTGTCAGTGTAGTCTTACCAGCATCAATATGAGCCATGATACCGATGTTTCTGGTTCTCTCTAATGGATATTGTCTCTCAGCCATTATTGCCTCCTAAAATATTAGAAACGATAGTGAGCAAATGCTTTGTTTGCCTCAGCCATCTTGTGCATGTCTTCTTTCTTCTTTACAGATGCACCAGTGTTGTTTGCTGCATCAAGAATCTCATTTGCCAGTCTTTCTTCCATTGTCTTCTCGCCTCTCTGACGGGAATATGTTGTAAGCCAGCGAAGCGCTAAAGTCTGTCTTCTGTCTGCTCTTACCTCGATTGGCACCTGATAGTTTGCTCCTCCGATACGTCTTGCCTTTACCTCAAGTACTGGCATGATGTTGTTCATAGCCTCTTCGAATACTTCGATTGCTGGCTTCTCGGATTTGTCTGCGATTCTTTCGAATGCTCCATATACAATCTTCTGTGCAACACCCTTCTTACCGTCTAACATGATGTTATTGATAAGCTTTGTTACCACTTTACTATTGTACATTGGATCTGCTAATACGTCTCTTTTCTGAGTATGTCCTTTACGTGGCACGGTCCTTCCCTCCTTAAACATTTTGATTAATTCATAGGTACTCACATGTGTCGTTCTGATGATACAGTGTAGTGCAAAGACATAACTCAACATCTATATGTCTCGCAACTTACTCAATCATAGTTCTGTTTGTGAATATAAATTCATATGGCAGTTCTTCTTACTAAGCTCGTGAACTACCTCGCTAAGTTCCGAAGAACAATCTTCGTACTAAATTCACATTCCCCTTGCGGTCATGCTCATTAAGTGCTCAGGATTTATTTAGCGTCTTTTGGTCTCTTAGCGCCGTATTTAGAACGAGCCTGTCTTCTCTTAGCAACACCTGCTGTATCAAGTGTTCCTCTGATGATGTGGTATCTTGTTCCTGGAAGGTCTTTTACTCTTCCTCCACGAATCAGTACAACACTATGCTCCTGAAGGTTATGTCCTTCTCCTGGGATATAGCTTGTTACTTCGATACCGTTAGAAAGACGAACTCTGGCGATCTTTCTAAGAGCTGAGTTAGGCTTCTTAGGTGTAGCTGTCTTAACAGCTGTACATACGCCTCTCTTCTGTGGAGCAGACTCATTAGTTGCTCTTTTCTTAAGAGAATTGTACCCTTTCTGAAGTGCAGGAGCTGTAGACTTCTTTACAGATGTCTGACGTCCTTTTTTTACTAACTGGTTAAATGTTGGCATTCTCTTTCACCTCCTATGATAGTAATAAGTTGCCTCGTTTACACGAAATATGCGCACTAAAAACTAATGCCTTTTTATGCACGCTAGATTATAGTATTATGAAACCGCTTAATTGTCAAGGGGTTTTGCAAGATTTTTACAGAGTTTTTCTACGGATTTACATAACGTTTTTCATGGATTTTCCCCTTGTCATTTAAATTATCTTTCTCTATAATAAAAAAGATTTCTTTTCTGGAATCAAAGTATTTTACAAAAGACAGGAGAACACTTGATATGAATATCACACTTCATACATTTTTAGTCGTATGCCCGCTTGTTTTTCTCGCCGGGCTCGTCGACGCCATCGGTGGTGGCGGCGGTCTGATTTCACTTCCAGCTTTTTTAATTGCCGGGCTTCCGCCTCATGCAGCAATTGCCACGAATAAAATATCCAGTCCATTCGGAACTGCACTTGCCACTTACCGTTTTGCGAAAGCAAAACTCATTAATTTAAAGCTGGCAGCGCCTGCGGTAGTCGCTGCGATCTGCGGTTCTTTCATCGGTGCACAGATCTCCCTTCGCGTCCCGGAACACATTCTTTCCTATGTATTAATGGTAATCCTTCCGGTATCTGCATTTCTCGTATTAAACAAGAAATTATTTAACGATGAAGGGAGCGAAGAGATCACTCTGAACCGAAGAACTTACTTAACTGCAACGATAGCTGCATTTATCGTCGGATGTTACGACGGATTCTATGGACCGGGAACCGGAACATTTTTAATTATCGCGTTCACAGTATTTGCTCATCTGAACATCCAGACCGCAAATGCACAGGCAAAAGTCATCAACTTGACTACGAACCTGACCGCTCTTGCAATCTTTCTTTACAATGGACAAGGCGTTTTAAGTCTCGGACTTGCATCTGCAGCCTGCAATATGCTTGGCGGATACATCGGTGCCGGACTTGTGATGAAAAACGGTTCTAAAATTGCCAGACCAAGTATTGTATTCGTATTATTCCTGCTTGCACTAAAAGCACTTGGGGTTTATTAATTCAGCACAATCACCAAAAGGGACAGCCTTAATCAGCGATGGGGACGTAGTACTTTGTTAAAGTGCTACGTCCCCCATTTAATTTTTATACTTTAAATCTGTATCCCACGCCCCAGATTGTCTCAATGTACTGTGGGTTTGATGTGTCTACTTCTACTTTTTCTCGGATTTTTTTGATATGAACAGTCACAGTCGCAATATCTCCGATAGATTCCATATCCCAGATTTCCCGGAACAGTTCTTCTTTTGTATATACGTGATTCGGGTGGCTTGCAAGGAATGTGAGTAAATCAAATTCTTTTGTTGTAAATGTCTTCTCTACATCGTTGACCCATACGCGTCTTGCAGTTGTGTCGATACGGAGTCCGCGAATCTCAATAATTTTATTCTTTTCCACTGCGCTTCCTGTCAGGCGGTCATATCTTGCGAGGTGTGCTTTTACTCTTGCTACCATCTCGCTCGGACTGAATGGTTTTGTCATATAATCGTCTGCACCGAGTCCCAGCCCACGGATCTTGTCAATATCGTCTTTCTTTGCGGATACCATGATGATTGGTGTATTTTTTTCTTCTCGGATTTTCCTACAGATTTCAAATCCGTCCACACCCGGAAGCATGAGATCCAGTATGAACAAGCTGTATTCATCTTTCAAGGCTTTTTCAAGTCCTGTCTCTCCGTCATTTGCAACTTCCACCTCAAATCCGCTCAGTTCCAGATAATCTTTTTCCAGATCTGCAATTGTCTCTTCATCTTCTACGATTAATATTTTACTCATTTACTGGTACCTCCTGATACTTTCTAAGCACAAAATACATGGTCGTCCCGGTATGTTCCCGGCTCGTTGCCCAGATTTTTCCACCGTGTTCTTCTATAATCTTCTTTACAATAGAAAGACCAATACCGCTTCCTCCTTTTGAGGAATTTCTTGATGCGTCCGTCCGGTAAAATCTCTCGAACACATTTGGCAGATCTTTTGATGCAATTCCTTTTCCGTTATCTTCGATTTCGACCTGAACAAAATCCCCTACATCTTTGACGCGCAAATTAATCTTTGGCTTGTCTTTATCCATATATTTTACAGAGTTATTCACAATGTTATGCACCACTCTCTTAATTTGTTCCGGGTCTGCAATAACCTTGACCTCAGGTTCTACATAATTAAAATAACCAAATTCCACATTTTTTGCCTCTAGATCCAAAGATAAATCCTCTGAGCAATCATTAAAATAATCATTCACAGATAAAATTGTGAAATTGTACGGAATACGGTTCGTGTCAATTTTTGAATAAAGAGTCAGCTCGTTGATCAGTACGTCCATCTCACTCGCTTTATTGTAAATGGTCCGTACATATTTTGCCACTTTGTCCGGAGTATCTGCCACACCGTCCATGATTCCTTCTGCATAACCTTTGATGGTCGTCACAGGTGTCTTTAGATCATGGGAAATGTTACTGATCAATTCTTTATTTTCTTTGTCAAATTTCAGTTTCTCTTCTGCCGTATTCTTCAGACGTTTTCGCATGTCTTCCAGATCCCCACAGAGCTGTCCGAGCTCGTCATCTGTCTCAACCGGCAGTTCAAAGTCAAGATTTCCTTCTTTTATACTCTTTGTTGCCTCCCGCATCTTTCCGACCGGTCCCATGACACTTCTGTAAATCCAGATGATCAGCACACATGCGGTAAATACAAGTACCAGGAAAATGCATACGATAATCTCCACGAACAGATTTTTCACTTCCGGAATCAGGCTTCCTACATTTGTCACAATAAATGCACTGCCTTCACTTCCATCCGAATACTGAAAATCAATCTGTTTTAGAAGGACTTGTGCTTTTCCTCCAAGATACATGCCATTTTCTGATGTCGTCTCGGCCGCTCCATACTCCGGGAGCTGGCTGATGACTTTCTCAGCTTTAGAAGCCTCCGTACCAATATAGGCAATCGTATCATTCTTTCTCACAAGAAGATAAGATTTTTTATCTTGCAGTTCACCATTCAGACTTTCCAGTTGTGCTGCATCTTCCATTTCTTCCGGATTTTTCCGTATCAATGCCTCCAGCTCACGATATGGCTGTTCTGTCAGCCGTGTAAGAACGGTTACAGAACTAGCCAGACTCTCGACTGTCGTATTCTTGATCCCATAATTTTTCTCAATAGAACTAAGTTGATATTTTCCAACCATACACACGAGCGCCGAAGATAATACAAGTGGAATTAATATAATTGTAAAAAACGCTACTACCAGCCTGGTCTTAAATTTCATAAAATAAATCTCCTTTTAAGTTCAGGTCTCACTCAAAATGCACTTTTGCATCTAAAATCAAGTATAGCATGAAAAAGGACGCTTCACACGAAAGCGTCCATAAACATTTCTAAAAATTTTATAAATCAATCTTACAGATAACTTTTCAGTAACTCTGCTTTGTCTGTCTTCTCCCATGGAAGATCTACATCTGTACGTCCAAAGTGACCGTAAGCTGCTGTCTGTTTGTAAATCGGTCTTCTTAAGTTCAACATCTGGATAATTCCAGCCGGACGAAGATCGAAATTCTCACGGATGATTTCAACAAGCTTCTCATCTGAAATCTTACCTGTTCCAAATGTATCTACCATGATAGATGTCGGGTGTGCAACACCGATCGCGTAAGATAACTGGATTTCACATTTCTTAGCAATTCCGGCTGCCACGATATTCTTAGCAACATAACGTGCTACGTAAGCTGCAGATCTGTCTACCTTTGTACAATCCTTTCCGGAAAATGCTCCACCACCGTGGCGAGCCATTCCACCGTAAGTATCTACAATAATCTTTCTTCCAGTCAGTCCGCTGTCACCGTGTGGTCCACCGATTACAAAGCGACCTGTCGGGTTGATGAAAAATTTTGTATTCTCATCTACCATTCCTTCCGGAATGATCGGGTCAAAAACATATTTCTTAATATCTTCGTGAATCTGCTCCTGTGTCACATCCGGATCGTGCTGTGTAGAAAGTACAACTGCATCCAGACGCTTTGGCGTACCATTCTCATCATATTCTACAGTAACCTGAGTTTTTCCGTCTGGTCTTAAATATTTTAATGTACCGTCTTTTCTGACTTCTGTCAGTTTTCTTGCAAGCTTGTGTGCCAGTGAAATCGGATATGGCATCAGTTCCGGCGTCTCATCGGAAGCATATCCGAACATCATTCCCTGATCTCCTGCTCCGATTGCTGCAATCTCTTCTTCAGACATTTTATTCTCTTTTGCTTCCAGAGCTTTGTCAACTCCAAGCGCGATATCTGCAGACTGCTCATCGATTGCTGTAATCACACCACATGTATCTGCATCAAATCCATATTTTCCACGAGTATACCCAATCTCGCGGACTGTATCTCTTACAATCTTCTGAATATCCACATAAGCATTTGTTGTGATTTCTCCCATGACCATAACAAGACCTGTTGTTGTGCATGTCTCGCAGGCAACACGGCTCATTGGATCCTGCTCCATAAGGGCATCCAGGATTGCATCTGAAATCTGGTCGCACATCTTATCCGGATGTCCTTCAGTTACTGATTCTGATGTAAATAAATGTCTTTCCATTCTCTTCTCCTTTTCATGTTCTTTACTCTTATTCTGAGATTCGCTAAAACCCTGAAAATGCACATAGCATGGCGGGTTCATTGCACAAAGAAACAGCCCACACTAAGTGGACTGTTTATATTTCATAAGCCAATCCTCTTATTGTTCGATTACTCGCTCAGGTCGGCACCTTCCCGAACCGGGGGTTGCCGCAGCTTCACAGGTCCTTTGTACCTCCACTGCTCTGAATAAGAGAAAAATATTATTATTATCTTGTAACATATATGACTTTATCGCAATACATAAGAAATGTCAATATACATATCTTACTTTCTGTTGTATTAGCTGACTTTCAGCTTGAACTTCTGAATCTCACGCTCTGTAGACACACGTTCAATGATTCCGCCGATTCCACGGATCTTCTCCTCGAAACGCTCATATCCTCTCTGGATATACACAATGTCGTCAACAATCGTGATTCCGTCAGTTGCAAGACCTGCAATGCAAAGTGCTGCTCCTGCTCTAAGATCCGGTGCGCTTACCCTTGCTCCTGAAAGCTTCTCAACACCTTCAATCGTTGCAGAATTTCCTTCTACTTTGACATTTGCACCCATTCTTGCGAGCTCGTCAAGATATTTAAAACGATTCTCGAAGATACTCTCTGTCACAATACTTGTCCCTTTGCATAAAGCCAGTGTAACGCCCATCTGTGGCTGCATATCTGTCGGGAATCCCGGATATGGTAATGTCTTCACATGTGTGCTTCTTAAGTCCCCCTTTGACACTACACGAACTGCATCGTCAAATTCCTCTACTTCGCAGCCAATTTCAAGAAGCTTTGCAATTGTTGCTTCCAGATGTTTCGGGATTACATTCAACACTGTCACATCGCCTTTTGTAGCTGCTGCCGCAAACATAAATGTTCCGGCTTCAATCTGATCTGGGATTACAGAATAATCTGTTCCGTGAAGTTTCTGAACACCACGGATCTTGATCACATCTGTTCCGGCACCACGGATATTTGCTCCCATGCTGTTGAGGAAGTTTGCAACATCAACAACGTGAGGTTCTTTTGCAACATTCTCCATAATGGTAAGTCCCTCTGCCATTGTAGCTGCCATCATAACATTAATGGTTGCTCCAACACTGACTACATCAAAGTAAATGTGCTTTCCGACCAGGCGGTCCGCTTCAGCAAGAATCTTACCATATTCAATCTCTACATCTGCTCCAAGTGCACGGAATCCTTTCAGATGCTGATCAATCGGTCTGCTTCCGATATTACATCCTCCAGGCAGTGCAACTTCTGCATGCTTATACTTTCCAAGCATAGCTCCTAACAGATAATAAGATGCACGAATCTTTTTAATATAATCATATTCAATATTGAAATCATGAATTGCTTTCGAATTGATCTTAACAGTGTGGCGGTCTGTACGCTGTACCATTGCTCCAATACCTGCAATCGCATCCAGAAGTACATTAATATCATTAACATCTGGAAGGTTCTCAATACGGACTGTCTCATCTGTCATAATTGCTGCAGCAAGAATCGCAAGTGCCGCATTCTTCGCTCCACCAATCTCCACCTCGCCTACAAGCGGGTGACCTCCCTTAATAATATATTGCTCCATAGATAACACCTCTATATATTCTACCAATATTCTCTAAAATATTATGCATCTTTCCTTCTCTCAAGCTCCTTATCCCTGAGCGAGACAAAAATGCATGGTCGAGGGACAGTATATTATATAAACTCCCCATATGTCAAGTCATATTTTTATGACATGACAATAACACGCCCTCTTATGGGTACCACAACAGTATAGCACAAAACACTTGCCACGTAAAATATTTTTTACATTTACGTAATGTTTTTGTAACATTTGAACCTGACAAGCCATGCGACGGAAGATATAGCCTGGCTGAAGGAAAGCTCGCTTTCACGGCAGGCTGGGTATATCTTGCGGTATATGGCGCTCAGCCATAAGCGAACGAACCTGTTTCGTGAGCTTCGCATGGATTAGCTATATCGAGCGAACTTGCTTCGTGAGCTTCGCATGGATTAGTTCAGACTCGCCAACACTTTCTCAATCGTTTCTTCCAGTTCCAATCCATCTTCGCACACTGTCACATCTGCATATTTTTCAAACAATTTTACACGTTCTTCGTATAAATCCTTCAATGTCTGTCCGTCACGCAGTACGACTCCACGGCTCTTTGCATTTCTAAGTCTCTTATTTATTGTTTCAAATGATACCTGCAAATATACGACTTTTCCGATTTCTTTGTAATGTTTCATTGCATTTTCACAATATACAACGCTTCCGCCCGGTGCGATCACTGTTTTTTCCGCCTCGATTTCAGCATTGATCCTATCTTCAACTTCCAGGAACCCGTCCGGTCCAACCTCCGCTATAATCTCTCTAAGAAGCTTTCCTTCCTTTTCCTGGATGACCAGATCTGTATCTACAAAATTATAACCCAGGCGCTTTGCAACAATAACACCCACGGTGCTTTTTCCAACTGCTGGCATACCTATTAAAATGATGTTATCCATGATGTTTTTATCCTTCTATTTTTGCTTTTCTTCCTTTATAATAAATGTGCTTTCATCTTTTCCTTTTATTATATACAGCCTCTAATGGACAGGTGACTTTTCTACTCGCCAAATACAACCTCCTCCAATATGCAGGCTGCATCTTTCACACAATCCGGACAGGCTTTTGCCGGCGTTCCTGTCTCGACTCCCTTTAATTCCTTACAGATTACGCTGCCGCTCTCCTCTTTGAATCTACGCACAATTTCTTTGGATATTTTATAAGTTGCCCCTTTACTTCCCGGACCACCCATTTCCACAGTACTATTCTTGGCACCGGCAATTACACAGGCTGCTGTGACAGCTCCACATGTTCCTTCCATGCCGCCCATTCCAAGGCCAAGCCCTTCTGTCAAACGAAACATCGTTTCTTCATCAATTCCAATCAGATCACAATATGCACACGCTACTGCCTGTGCACAGTTGTATCCACTCTTATGTTTTTCTGCAACTTTGTCTACTCTTGTTTCCATTCCTATCTCCTTATCTTTTCCATAATTTATAGTATATCAGCCCATCTCACGACATATGATATGCATGACTTAATTGCATTTATCCGCTTTTCCAACAAGATATGTCACTTATGCATTCCGTGTTCCTTCACTTTTAATTTTCAAGCTATAAAAGATACTGTATATTTTATCACGAATCTTTTCTTTTTCCTATCCCTTATCTTTTTCTTCTTTATTGAGAATTCTAATAATACCCGATTTTAAACAGCTAAATCAATAATATTTCCGCCTCATACTTCTGTTTTCCCGTCTTCTCTGACACAGTTCCTGATAAGTCATGACCTGGATCAGATTCTGGAGCCACTCGCCTGTTTCCTCGCCTTCTTTTGCTTCATCTTTCTTTGTTTCATCTTCTTTCGCGCGATTATAAATTCTTCTGCAAAGCAGCAGCAACTGCAGCCGGTCCGGATATTCGTCATACATAACGCTCCCCGTATACTCCAGACGATCACATTCCTCTTCGATATATGGTATCAGACGCTTTGCCGTTCCTGGATATACACTCTTCATATATTCATAATCCCTCTGGTTCTGACGCTCATCATCATATAATAGCGGCATTGGATACGCCATATAGTAAGGAAGTTTTTCATCCATGTTCATACACTCCCACAAAATTCATCTGCTTTATCATATGCAGAAAGGAAAAAAGCGGAACAACAATTGCTGTTCCGCTCAAATTTTTCTGTATTCTGTTTTTTATTAGCCTAAGAGCAGTAAGCCGAATACCAATGTGAAGAGGGCTACTGTCTCTACGATACCTACTACGATGAAGTAGTTAGCTGTACCTTTTCCGGTTGCTCCTAATGCATCAGATGCTCCAGCGGCACATTTACCCTGGAATAATGCTGAAAGTCCGATTGCGAGTCCACAGAAGATACCAACACCAAGTGCCAGTCCTGCGTCTGCTCCGCCTTCTACTGCTGATTTGATAAAGTTCATAAGAAGGAATCCGTAGATTGTCTGTGTAAGAGGTGCTCCAGCGAACGCGATCATGATGAACGGTGCCGGTTTTCCACTTGCATAACACTTTTTCCATGCTCCTACTGCTGCCTGTCCTGCAAATCCTGCACCGAATGCTGATCCTGAAGCAGATAAACCAAGTGCAGCTGCCATTCCAACAAATGCTAAATTCATAATTTTTCTCCTTTAATTAAATACTATTTAATAATTTTATCGTTTACTTTAAATGGTTCGTATGCAATTCCTGTCCACTCCAGTCCTGCCTGTCCTGAGAACTCCAGAACATTCAGTCTGACACCGTGTACTACGACTGACAGGAAACACATGATAATATTCAGTCCGTGTCCGATAAGTACAACTACAACAGCGAGAATAATAAGCGGTCCGTGGAATCCTGCTGCGATTCCGTTAAAGCTCTGAGAAATGGCAAGTCCTGCCATACCTACTGCGAACAGACGGATATAACTCATTACGTTACCGAAGCAGCTGATCGTATTCAGGAATACGGTAAACGCATCTGCAAGACCAGCTTTCAGTCCCTGTGCGAATGTACGATCCGGTGACATTGCACCGAAGAGAACAACGAGTAAAAATGCTACACCAATCATTGCAAATACCGGTGTGATGTTAATGCTCTCTCCGATTACCAGATAAAGTGATAATAAATACATTGCTACAATTGCTACGAGCCAGCCAAGGTCTGCAACCCAGCTCAGGTTCTTCTCAGCAATCTTTTTCTTAATAGAAATCAGACTACCAAGCGCCATCTGAATTGCTCCTACAGAGAATGAGAACTTCATAATCGTGTTCTGCTGTGCAAGAGCTGTAACTCCGAAGTAATCCGGATAGTTTGCAAAGCTTGGAATTACCAGTGCTTTCAGGAACGGAACATTCATTGCTGACTCCATTCCGAACCAGGTACCGGTAATCGCTCCCCATATAACGGTTGCAATTGAAAGTACAAATAATAAGTAAACTATGTTGCTATATTTCTTTTCGCCTTTTGTCTTCACTGCAAATACTATTGTTCCGATCAGAATCAGCATACCATATCCGGCATCACCGATGATCATTGCAAAGAACAGTGTGAAGAACAGGAAGAACCAAAGCGAGATATCAGACTCTCTGTATCCCGGAAGGATTCCTAAGATGTCAAATACCGGCTGGATCAGTCCGGAGACTTTTCCGTATTTAACTTTCGTAGGCACCTGATCGTCGTCCTCTGCTACGTCTTCCTGCGCCCAAGCCCATTTATTTGCTGAAGCCGCTTCTTTGAATTTTGTAAGGTCTTCCTCTGGAAGATATCCTGAAATCCATACGAAATCCTCATCACTTTCTGCGGTCTCACTTGCGGAAGAATAATTCTCCTCGTTCTGAGCTTTGAGCATCTGAGCCTGAAAACTGGCATCATATACAGCAGCTTTTTTAAGGATCTCGTCGCACTCTGCGTTCTGACGCTGGCACTCCTCAATCTCTTTTGTAAGTTCACTGATTCCTTTTTCCGGAATTGCGAACTCTGCTGCCGGAATTGTTGCCGGTAAAGCTCCGATTACAGCAACGGTATCCATCTTATCAATAGTAGCAAGACGGATCATCTTAACTTCCGGATCCTGCTCAGCCATCTCAAATTCATTTTTTGCCAGACGGTAAAAATGAAGATCATACCCTGCTTCTTTTAATTCTTTTAATTCAGCCGGTGCGAAATCGCCCCATGCTTTTACTCGTTCTATCTCTGCACCTGCTGCACTCATTTCCTGGGACAGCGCTGACTTTTTGTCTAGTGCTGCAAGCACGCCCTGATACATCTCTTCAAACTGTTCGTCTGAAAGGATCGGAGCTTCTTCTTTCCCCTTGGATTTTTTTTCCGGCGCATAGTCTAATAATACTCCGGCAGTCTTAGAAAGTGTTGTAAATCTTTCTGACGCTGCGCGTGCCGGACTTTTCTTCTCTGCCAGATGCAGAAGTCCGAGATCCCGAAGTCCATCGAGCATCTCATCTTTCTTGGAGACGGATGACACGACATAGACCATTTTCATCTTTTCAATCATTTTGCCGCCTCCACAAGTTTTTTCTTTGAAATCTTTCCGCGAACAACTGCCGCTGTCTGCTGATCTCCAAGGAATACACCGATCACACGGATATTCTCCTTTGCCTCCGGAATCTTAACTTTCTCGAACAGATTTACTCTCTGAGATGTAGCACGAAGCTCATTCTCAAGAAGTGTTTCCTGTTTTCGAAGTGTAGATACCAATGCATCCAGACGAGCAATCTCACGAAGTTTTACAATTGCAGTATCAACCCACAAAGGATAGTCGTCAACATCGTAAACAATGTCTTTAAATGTCAGCTCCTGAAATGTTGGAACCGTTACACCTGCGATGTTCTCATTCTTACAGATAACTGTCTCTGGCTGTACCAGGTGATCGAGTTTTTTCTCTTCATCGAAGATTTCATTCTCCGCGAAAACTGCAACCCAGTCATCCAAGTCTCCAATCATCTGAGCACGTTCGACTTCCTTCTGCTCCAGTTCAGCTTTCGTCTTCATAATTACCGATTGCAACTGCTGTTTTTTAAGCTGCAGAGTAGGAAGATAGCGCTGATACTGTTTCAGGTGGTCTTTCTGCACCTTCTGCTCATTTTTTGTAAGTTTGATAGCCATCAACTACTCCTTTTAGTTTAATGCCTCTTTCTTTGGCCATCTTTCTTTCAGAAGACTTGTCTTCAAACCAGTCTCATTTGGCTCGAAGCACTCTGCAAGAATTTCCCAACCAAGATCAAGTGCATTTTCAAGTGGGATATTAACACTAAGGTCCATTAATTTTGTTTCGAACAATTCACCGTATTTCAGGAGTTTCTCGTCCCATTCACTCATAAGGAATCCCATGGATTTCTTCTCGAGAGCTTCCTTGTACTGTGAGTACAGACGAATCATACCATCCATCAGTGCACGGTGGTCATCTCTTGTCTTACCATTTACGTTCTGTTTCAGACGTGAAAGAGAACCGAATGGCTCGATATGTCCATTTTTCAAATAATACTGACCTTCAGTGATATAACCTGTATTATCAGGTACCGGATGAGTTACATCATCACCTGGCATTGTTGTAACACCAAGGATTGTGATAGAACCTGCACCCTCGATATCAACCGCCTTCTCATAACGAGATGCAAGGCAACTGTAAAGGTCTCCCGGATAACCACGGTTTGATGGTACCTGTTCCATCGTGATAGCCATCTCTTTCTGTGCATCTGCGTAGTTTGTCATGTCAGTAAGAAGTACAAGTACTTTCTTTCCGGCAAGAGCGAACTGCTCTGCAACAGCAAGAGACATATCTGGAACCAGTGTACACTCAACGATCGGGTCAGCTGCTGTATGAATAAACATAACTGTGTGGCTCATTGCTCCACCTTTTTCAAGTGTATCGCGGAATGTAAGGTAATCGTCATATTTCAGACCCATACCTCCAAGTACGATAACATCTACTTCTGCCTGAAGAGCGATACGTGAAAGTAACGCATTGTAAGGCTCACCTGAAATAGAGAAAATCGGGAGTTTCTGGCTCTCTACCAGTGTATTGAACACGTCGATCATCGGAATACCTGTACGGATCATATTCTTAGGAAGAATACGTTTTGCAGGGTTAAATGAAGGTCCACCGATCGGAATCATGTTCTCTGTAAGTGCCGGACCGTGATCTCTTGGAACTCCTGCTCCGTCAAATACACGTCCGAGCAGATGCTCTGAGAAGGAAACCATCATAGGTCTGTCAAGGAAACGAACAGAATCGCTGGTTCCAACACCCTGTGCACCTGCAAATACCTGAAGAGATACAATGTCTCTGTCAAGTTTAATAACTGTCGCGTAACTGTCACCTACTAAAGCAAGGTCGCCAAGACGAACACCTTCTGCTTTAACAGTAACAACGTTACCGACGATTGATTCAATTTTTGTATATACTTTCTGCACTTTAGAACCTCCTACTCAACTGCTTTTGACTTGTAGAATTCCTCAATCTTCTTCGCCTGCTCATGGTATTCTGGTGTCTCAAAGACAGTACCATGCCAGTCAAGGAATTCCTGTCTCAACTGGTTGAAGAAGCTTCGAATTTCATTCTTGTCTTCCAAATCATAGGACGCCATTAATGCTTCATAAAGTTTATCGAATTCCTGTCTCTGTCTCTCCGGTGGGCATGCTGCGTCAATCGGATCGAATGAGTTCTGCTGAAGATATACAGCATCAAGAAGTTCGCCTTTCTGATAAATGATGTAGTCTTCTGCGGATGTTCCTTCCTCACCAACTACCTTCATCATCTGATTGATCTCGTTTCCTCTTGTAAGGATTGCACGAGCCTCTTCGATACGTCCCATATCTACAACACCGGTATATTTAGACCATGAATCCATCGGATGGATTGCAGGGTATTTACGAGCATCTGAACGCTCTCTTGAAAGTCCGTGGAATGCTCCAACTACCTTCAGTGTTGCCTGTGTTACAGGTTCCTCAAAGTTACCACCGGCTGGTGATACTGTACCACCGATTGTAACAGATCCGACTTTACCATTCTTAAGTCTTACTTTACCAGCTCTCTCATAGAAAGAAGCGATTGTAGACTCAAGGTAAGCCGGGAATGCCTCTTCACCTGGAATCTCTTCCAGACGTCCTGACATCTCACGCATCGCCTGTGCCCAACGGCTTGTAGAATCTGCAAGAAGAAGAACGTCAAGTCCCATCTGTCTGTAGTACTCTGCAAGTGTTACGGCTGTGTAGCAGGAAGCCTCTCTGGCCGCTACCGGCATGGAAGATGTATTACAGATGATGATTGTTCTTTCCATAAGAGATCTTCCTGTCTTAGGATCTTCCAGTTCAGGGAACTCTTTCAGAATCTCTACAACCTCACCGGCACGCTCTCCACAAGCTGCCACGATAACGATATCTGCCTCACCATTCTTTGCTTCCATATGCTGAAGAACTGTCTTACCAGCTCCGAAAGGTCCAGGAACGCAGAATGTTCCACCTTTTGCTACCGGGAGGAATGCGTCTACACAACGAAGCTGTGTTACCAGCGGCTCGTCCGGACGAAGTCTCTCATCATAGCATTTTACAGCCTGTTTGATCGGCTGTGAGATTACCATGCTGAGTTCTTTCTCCTCACCTTTGCTGTTTGCGATCACGCAAATTGTTGCTCTTACATTATAAGAGCCTTTTTCTTTAATAGATTTAACTGTCCAGTCACTACCTTTCAGTGTGAACGGAACCATAATTTCATGTTTAAATAATCCTTCAGGAACACTACCGATTGAATCTCCTGCTTCTACGGAATCTCCAACTGCTACAGATGGTGTGAACTCCCACTCTCTATCTGGAATAGGATCAAGATACACACCTCTCTCAAGGAAGAATCCACACTGCTCTGCAAGATCCGGCAACGGGTTCTGAAGTCCATCAAATACCTGGGTTAACAGACCTGGTCCAAGTTCTACGCTCATCAGCTCACCAGTAAACTCTACCTGATCTCCGACTTTGATACCATTTGACATCTCGTAGATCTGCATGCTGGCAACACCATTGTTGATTCGGATAACCTCTCCTTTAAGACGTTTTCCATCAACAAGAATATAAGCAACTTCGTTCTTATGAACTGCACCATCAAAGCTGACATTTGCCAGGTTTCCGTTAATACCAGTTACATATCCTGTTACTGTTTCCATCAATTCTCTCCTGTTATAAGCTATATACGCGTTGCTGCACCTGATCAAAAAGACGTTTGAATTCCTTCTGTCCTTTTGACTGAACAAAACAGCTCTGGCGTTCAAGCAATTTTAATTTAATCGCATACCCGAATAAATATACGTCATCGAAAGTATGCAAGCCTACCAATGAATCAAGATTATCAAATTCATAATCCAACAAGATCTTCTCTGCTTCCAGCGGATTCTTTGCAGCCAGCGCTGCTCCTGCTACCTGTGCAGTCACAGAATCCTTATCATAGGATGCCAGATATGGTCTTCCCAGATTTACACTTCTCTGATAGTTGAGTTCGCTCATAAGATTCTTATAAGAGGCAGCCCACTCTTTCATGATTGGTCCCTCTTCTGACGAAAGTGTCAGGTTCTTTAAGCACTCATACTTTGATTCACTTACATTTGACTGGCACATGCCAAGAAATTCCTCATAGGAAAATGGCATCTCCCCGTCTGTTCTCAGGTCCGGCAGGCTTGATATCAAGTAATAATATGAAGCCATAGGCACCTCCTGTTAGAAATCGAGATCTCTGAAGTATGGCATCAGCATCTGCATGATCTCATCATCAGAACAGTCGAAATAACCTGAACCGTCTTTTGCAGCCAAACGGAATCCTGCTCGAACACCCTTTGTAGGTCTGATCTCAAGTCCATTCTTGATCTCTTCTGCAAGTTCTGCTTTGAGTGAATCGTTCACTTCTGAAACTTCAACTGCATAATTCTTCACATCTTCATCTGATACTACAGCGTGGATCAGCTTTCCAAGAGCTGCGTCTGAGAGATTGTTCTCAATCTTTGCTGAAAGAATCTTTTCAAATTCAGCCTGTACCTCAGTTTTGAATGCAAGCATAGCATCTCTTTTTGCCTGCTCTGCACTGATTGCAGCGCTTTCTTTAAGAATACCGATCTCTTTTTCTGAAGCTTCCTGAACACTCTTAGCCTCAGCCTTCGCATCTGCTACAATTGTTTCTGCTTTTTTCTTAGCTTCTGAAATAATTGCTTCTGCTTCTGCATTAGCCGCCTCAATTCCGTCTTTGCGGATTGACGAAACTAAGTCTTGAATCTGTAATTCCATAAGTTCACTTCCTTTTCTTTATTTTCTTGGTTCTGTTATGCCACAGCATCTGCTGTTATGGCATTTTTCGGACTTTTAATTCTTCTTTCAGGCTTTCATCCCATTGTCCGTGTCTGGGACTCAGCAGTATAAAGCTTCCCCAAGCTTCACATTAAGAACTCCAGAGGTTTTTCGTTCCCCCTTCTTCTCAATGGCTGCTTCTGCCGTTTGCTCACCACCTCTCCCTTTAGATAGAATAAACCTTCTAATTGAAATTATAATATACCAAACCTGGAAAATCTATAAATTTATCATTTTTTCATATATTTACAGAGTGTTTTTATATTTTCATGAAGGCTATTATAATAGTTTCCCTGAGTCTCCCCAGTGTAATCTGTGCAGATGTCCTTCCAGATTCATCCCTGCAAAGCCATTTTGCCGCAGAGCTTCATAAAGAACAATCGACACGGAATTGCTTAAGTTTAAAGATCTGATATCACCCACCATCGGAATTCTTACACAGTCTTCCTGATGTTGTACCAAAATCTCCTCCGGTATCCCCGCACTCTCTTTTCCGAACATAATATAGCAATCCGGTTCATAACTCACTTCCGTGTACACCTTCGGTGCCTTGGTCGTCGCCATGTAGATCTTTGCTCCTGGATTGCGTTCCAGAAAATCCGCATAATCAATGTATGTAGTCACATCCAGACTTCCCCAGTAATCCATACCGGCCCGTTTCAGGTTTTTCTCATCCAGACGAAATCCTAATGGTTCGATCAGATGTAATCTGGTATTAGTTGCCACACATGTGCGTCCGATATTCCCAGTATTCGCTGGTATCTCCGGTTCGTGCAGTACGATATTTAGCATTTATCTATCACCTTTCTGCATTTATTCAAAAAAACTATTTGTACAAAATTGTACTTAATTTTGTACAATAAGTCAATGGTTTTTCTAGTAAAAATGTGTTTTTCTTTCTATCCTAATTGATATTTTTTGCATATTATGAACAAATTACTTGCAGAAAGAGACATACCTGTATGCTTGCAGATATGTCTCTTCCCTTTCATTTTTTCTTTATTTTCAGGCTTTATTAGCATTTTTTTAACAATATCAAAGCCTCTATTTTTTTCTCAGTTTTTCGATAAAATGATTTACCCGTCCGAGCGCTTCTTTCAAATCGTCCAGTGAATATGCGTAGGAAATTCGGATATATCCTTCTCCACTTGCACCAAATGCACTTCCCGGAACAACTGCGACCTTCTCCTCTTGAAGCAGTTCCGTCGCAAATTCTTCAGACGTCATCCCAAACTCCTGAATGTTCGGGAACACATAAAATGCTCCAAATGGCTCAAAGCAACGAAGCCCCATTTCTTTAAACGTATGCATAAGATAACGTCTTCTCTCATTATATGCTGTGCGCATCTTCTGGATCTCATCATCACAGTTCTTCAATCCCTCGATTGCTGCATACTGACTGTTTGTCGGTGCACACAGGATTGCGTACTGATGGATCTTCACCATCTGCTCCATGATGATCTGCGGTCCGCATATGTATCCCAGTCTCCATCCCGTCATGGCAAGACCTTTTGAGAATCCATTTACGACCAGCGTCCTCTCCCGCATACCAGGAAGGGATGCAATGGA
The DNA here is from genome assembly GCF_000420885.1 of Dorea sp. AGR2135. Classification (NCBI taxonomy): domain Bacteria; kingdom Bacillati; phylum Bacillota; class Clostridia; order Lachnospirales; family Lachnospiraceae; genus Dorea; species Dorea sp. AGR2135. The sequence continues at coordinate 57,126 of NZ_ATVU01000005.1, forward strand.
AACATGGTCTGTCTTATAAGTCAGTTCTGAATAAATCTCATCAGACAATACATAGAGATCATATTTCTCTACAAGTTTGGCAATCGGTTCCAGGTCTTCTTTTGTCATGATCGCACCGGTCGGGTTATTCGGGAACGGAAGCACCAGAATTTTTGTCTTCGGTGTGATTGCAGCTTCCAGTTCTTCTGCCGTTAGTTTGAATTCATTCTCCTCTTTCATCGGAATCGGCACCGGCACACCATCTGCCAGCGTGACACACGGTGCGTAGGATACATAAGACGGCTCAGGCACAAGCACTTCATCTCCCGGATTTAGCATAGCACGCATGGTAAGGTCAATTCCCTCACTTCCGCCAACCGTTACCATAACCTCATGCACATAGTCATAACGCACATGGATCTTTCTGTCCAGGTAGTTGCTGATTTCCTGACGCAGTTCCTTAAGTCCTGCATTTGACGTATAAAATGTACGTCCTTTTTCCAGAGTATAGATTCCTTCCTCCCGTACTCTCCAAGGAGTGTCAAAATCCGGCTCCCCCACTCCAAGGGAAATTGCATCTGGCATCTCGCTTACAATATCAAAAAATTTACGGATACCTGACGGTGCAATGCCGGTTATTTTCTTAGATAATGGATCTCTCATTATGGCATCACCGGTATCCTTTCTTCTTTTTTCTCATGTTTCAGGATCGTTCCATGATCCTTATATTTCTTTAAGATGAAATGTGTCGTTGTTCCTACTACACCTTCCAGAGTCGATAACTTCTCTGATACGAATCTTGATACTTCCATCAGTGTCTTTCCGTCAATGCTGACAAGGTAATCATAAGATCCGGAAATCAGGTAAACTGCAGTTACTTCCGGATAGTTCACAATACGGTCAGCCATATGGTCAAATCCACGCTCTCTCTGCGGGGTCACGCGAACTTCGATCAATGCATTCACAAAACCTCTTCCGGCTTTATCCCAGTCAATCAGTGTATGGTAACCACAGATAATTCCTTCTTTCTCCATGTCTGCAATTTCATTTGCAACAGAAATTTCGTCTGTCCCAAGTAAAATTGCGAGTTCCCCAAGATCAGCTTTGCTGTTCTTTTCCAGATGTTTTAATATCTCACTACGAATTTCGTTCATCTTAAACCTCCACTTTGGAGGATTCTGCTATATCTTCATCAATTCGTCCGGAGCAGGACGGTCGATATAGCGGATGTCCTCCCCATTCTGTATTATTTTGTCATTATTATCCGTAAGGCGTCCGATCACAGCCGCCTCTGTCTCCTCTTTTCGAAGCGCATCTGCCAGTGCTTCCCCGTCATCACATATCATTAATATGTTTCCCGTGGAAGCAAGCTGATACGGATTGAGCTTGTAATATTCACAAATCTCGATTGTTTCCTGTCTCACAGGCATTGCCTTGAGATCCACTACAAGTCCGGTATCAGCTTCCTTAGCCAGTCTGTAAAGTGCGGCAAAGATACCGCCTTCTCCAACCTGGCGCATGACAGATACGCCTCCGGCTTTTGCAACCCTGATTTCACGTTCTGCGAAGATGGTCTCTCGGAATTCCTCTACCTGATGCAAAAAAGTTCCGGAAAAACGCTTTCCAAGTTCTCTTCTTTTTTCATCCAGGATACGAAGAGTTCCCTCCAGGCCAATCCATTTTGTAAGGACAATGTCCTGACCGGCTCGCATCGTCTCCTTGTTCCACGCCTGCTGCTTTACATCAGCCGACAAAGCGTTCACCTGTACAAATGTACATGCTGCCCAGGCTGCGCGGATAATCTCCGGCTCCCAAAACGTCTGACCGTGTTCTCTTGCGCAGCGCGCGGCTTCAGCTTTCACATCATAAAGATGCTTTTTCTTTTCTTCCAGCGGTGCACAGACTCTGATTTCCATCTGATCCACTCGTTCCGCCTGCGTCAGCACTTCATTCATTGCCGCCGCAATTGCATATCTTCCTATCTGTTTTGAATTTCCGTAAGCTGTTGCCATCTCACTGACCACACAGCCATGTTCTGTCTCAAACTTCATATCTTGTCTGTTCACCTCCTGTCTTTTATTTCATTTATTTTCTCATTGATTTCCTGATTTTCAAAAAAAATAAATCTGTCCTTTTTACCCGGTAGAAAATTCCTCCCGGCATTCTTACTGCTCAGACGAAGATTCCATGGAACTCGCCTCGCTAATCGCCGCCTGTATCTTTGCTTTATCCTGTGTTGAGACTGCTTCTTTCACAACCGCTGCCGCACTGCTGTTCTTTGTCTTGATTCCTACAGAAATGGTTTTGTCCGCTTTGCTGTAAGTACTTTCGTTAATGACATCTTTGCTCACCTGCTTACCATTCTCATAGACAATCTTCCAAAGTTTTACTTCTTTCCCCGTATGTGCACTTCCGGTCACTTCCATCTCTCCAAGCTCCAGTTCCGCATCTGCTTTATACTTGACTCCCGGCTCTTCTGTCGATACCTCTTCCGACTCAAATTCAATCTTTCTTGTCTTATCTCTTGTCTCTTTTCCGTAAATTGCAAAACAAAGCTGATTATCGTCATCAATCTCTCCAAAAATGTAAATCGGAGTATCATAGTTATTTTCAAACACAAAATCTTTCGTGTCACCGGCAATTGCCGCATCTCTTGACGGCGGTACATAGGACACCAGCATCGAGTGTGGATACCGTTTTACGACTTTCAATTCAGAGAATAGCACTGCATTGTAGAGTGTCGTGGAAACCTGACAGATGCCACCGCCATATGTATCTACGACCTGACCATTCTCATAAGAACCTGCCTGCACATATCCATGTTCTTCATCATATGGTGCTGTTACATCGTGAACCGAAATCTGTTCTCCCGGCATCACGACTGTACCATTCAGTTTCTCCACACCATTTTTCAGATTCTTCCAGCGTTCTCCGCCTCCGGCATCTGTAGAAAATGAGCCAAGTTCATCCTGTATCGTGGACAGATCCGCCTCTGTCACACTTGGCTGTTCTTCTTTTACCTTTGCCTCCATGGCGAATGATCCATGATCCCAGGAGTCATTTAAATGCTTCTTAATTGCTTTTATAGTTCCACTCTTATCTACGGTCTCGCCAATTTCCTCTTTGTTAATCTGAAGTCCGCTTCCACTTTTCGTAATGGTCGCATTCTGTGCGTGCTTTGCAAATGGAACTGCCCGTTCTTCCAGAATATTCTCCGCCGCTTTCTGATCCAATGTATATTCCGGGCTCAGGACAACTTTTTCTTTAGATAGTTTACGAAGGCTCTTATATCTTCCAAAAAGTCCGCCGCTTTTTCCATAGTCCATGGCAGCCTTCACATTCGCCTTCACGTCTGCGTAATCAAATCCACATTCCTCAAGTGTCGCTTCTGCCTTCTGACCTTCCACAGTCAACGATACCGTCTGCTTCTGATCTGCTTTCTTCTGACCGGCCAGTTTCTCTAGTGCCTCTTTTTTTGAAAGCCCGGACAGATCTACGGTTCCGACATAGATATTCTCTGCAATCTTATCCTCCGGAAACTGTGATACATAGTGATGAAACGCGCCACAGACAATTCCAAGTATCAGAATACAGCCTGCAAGACAAAATCCTGCAATCCTGATTCTGCGTCTTCTCATTCTCGCCTGTTTCCTGGTCATTCTCCTGCGTCTTCTTCGCGCCATCTTATTTTCTGCATCCTTTCCGGTTTATTCTAGGCCATCATATAAGGGATAATCATCGTTGCCACCATCGCGACAATCACAACAAGTACTACGATTGAAATGATTCTCCTTGTCTTTTTATCATTGAAATTCATTCTCTATCCTCTTCTTTCCAACGAATCTTTCTTTATCATACACGTTCTCGCTTCCTGATTCAATGGATTTCGAAACTTGTAATCAAAAAGTAACATTTTCCCCATATGCGGGAAATATTCCAGGTGCGTCATCTTGCGCATCTGATTTCTATCAAACTGTTCATATCCCGGCAAATGCTTTCGTTCTTTTTCCTCTTCTTCATAAAATGCTCTGACAAACCGCTTGTCTGTTGCATCTTCGCCTGCAAATTCCGGACGGCTCTTCGCATTTTCCCTGAGATAATAATCATAAGTCAGAAGTTCCCGCATTACGTCTGCCTGCTCTGGATATTTTTCTTTCACAAAATCCAGCACAATCTCATACCGGGCGCTTCTTCGGTGCTGAATCCCCATGTAATCATGCTCTTCATAATACTGCCACAAATCTTGGTACATCTGATATGCAGATGCATAGTTTTCCACCAACGCTTCCACTACATGGGTGAATTGTCCACTATTATAGTAGATTTCCACCATTTCTTCAATCCCTTTCAGCTCAATTACATCTGAATATGGAAGCCATTTTGTAGAAAGTACTTCATACGGCGGCTCTTCTTTATATCGCAGCTCATATTCCTGCTGCATCTCCTGCATATACGAACCTTTTAACACTTTCAGAAAACCAAGCTGTAACTGGTCCGGGCGCATGCTGTAGACATCATCAAATGACTTTCGAAAGCTTTTTATGTCTTCATACGGAAGTCCTGCAATCAGATCCAGATGTTGATGGATATTTCCCTTTTCTTTTATCCTTGCCACATGCTCACGGACTTCCTCAAGCCTCATTGTTCTTCGAATCTCCCGAATCGTATCCGTATTCGTAGACTGCACCCCGATTTCCAGCTGAATCAGTCCCGGACGCATCTGCCGGATCAGTCTGATTTCCTCATCATTCAGCAGATCCGCCGCAACTTCAAAGTGAAAATTCGTGATTCCATTGTCATGCTCTTGAATATATTTCCAGATTGCCATAGCATGGTCATGTTTACAGTTAAATGTACGATCTACGAACTTCACCTGCGGAACCTTATAATCCAGGAAAAACTGCAGTTCATTAAACACCAGATCCAGGCTCCGGAATCGAAGCCGCTTATCAATCGAAGACAAACAATAGCTGCATGAAAATGGACACCCCCGGCTCGTCTCATAATAAATAATCTTGTTCTCGAACTTTTTCATATCGTGATAGACAAATGGAACCTCACTCAGATCCATTGGCACACGCCACGGCCGCTCACAGATTGTCCCATCCGGACATCGGAATGTAATCCCGTCTATTTGCTCCAGCGATAATTCTGATGTTTCGGAACGCTTCCCATACACTTTACATAATTTTGCAAACGTCTTCTCTCCTTCCCCTTTCATCACACCAGTCAGTTCCGGCAGCCTCCCCAAAGTCTCCCGGGAGTCATAGGACACCTCCGGTCCCCCTGCCCAGATGATTACATCTTTCATAACTTTTTTCACATCCCGAATCATCGACTCCACATAATCCAGATTCCAGATATAACATGAAAAACAGATCATCTCTGCCTGTCTCCTATAAATATCTTTTAAAACCTCATCTCTATTCTGATTAATCGTATATTCCGCCAGTTCTATCTGAACATTCACATCCTGCGGCATATTCTTTTCGGCATATGCCCTCAGACAATACACGGCAAGGTTCGAATGTATATATTTCGCATTGATCGCGACAAGTAAAATCTTCATAAATATATGCTCCTTTTCGAACGATTATACCACCTGAAATCAAAAAGGGACAGGTTAAAGTTCAATTGGGGACGGGGTTTTTTGAAAAAGAACCGGGGTAAAACTGAAAAAACCCCGTCCCCAATTGACTTTTCCACCATCTTCCGTTATAATATGGACTTGTGCAGCCGGGGTGGTAGCGGTACCTTGAACCTGCAATCCGCTATAGCAGGGGTGATGTTGTGCCGAGGGCATTGGTCTGGTGAAGCCGCCCCTGGTATGTGGCGTTGATATCTGGGTCTTACGCGACGAAAATCCATGAACCGTGTCAGGTCGGGAACGAAGCAGCACTAAGTGGAATCTTTCGGGTGCCGTAAGGGTGCCTGGGTTGAGTTTACTGCCAGGGTAACGTTCGTTGGATCATGTTCGACGCACAACGCACGAAAAAAATATTATTCGTGCACAAATAAAAGCAATAATCCGTAACTTTGGATTATTGCTTATTTTTTTTACGTTTTTCCCTCAGTTCTTTAAAAAATGTTTTCATCATCTGACTGCATTCTTCTTCCAGAACCCCTGTTGTAAGCTCTACCTGATGATTGAACTGCGGCATCTGCAACAGATTTAATATAGATCCTGCGCATCCTGCCTTTGGGTTCATGCAGCCAACTACAACTCTTGTCATTCGAGATTGAACAATTGCGCCGGAGCACATCTGGCACGGCTCCAGAGTCACATACATCGTACATTCTTCCAGCCGCCAGTCTTCCATTTTCTTACTTGCTTTACGAATTGCCTGAAGCTCCGCATGAGCCAGTGTATTTTTATCGATTGTTCTTCGATTATATCCGCGAGCAATAATTTTGTCCTGATACACGATTACACAACCAATCGGAACTTCTCCGATAGCATATGCCTTTTTCGCCTGTTTGATTGCCTCCCACATATATTTTTCATCTGCAGTCATTTTTACTCCTTACTATCTCGGCGGTCTTCGCACCTGCCGGCACCAGTAGCCGAATTGCTGATTTTCATTTCTTTCCTGTGGTTCAAGCGTCACATTCACATCTGCTTCTGCAATAAATTCCGGAAATCCAAATGTTGCCGCCGCTCTTGCTTCCCGTTCATGATAAATGCCAGGAACTCCCAGCTTTAATTGATTACCTTCGTCGATCAGAACAAGATGCCGGTAATTATAATATCCATGAAGCAGAAAATTATTATTGGCAAGTTTCCACTCGCATCGTGGCAGGATACTGATTTCTCCACGCTGGATTTTCATGATCTGCCGCCGGAAATTTTGCAAATCTATGTCTCTATCGTCTTTTTTCAGATCTTTTTTCTCCGAGGATTCTTCTACTGTTTCCTGTTCTTTTTTCTCCGGGAGCTCTTCTACTGTTTCCTGTTCCTTTTTCTCCGAGGATTCTTCTACTGTTTCCTGATCTTTTTTCTCTGGCTGTTCTTCTTCCAGATTTTCTGTCTCTTCATCGTCCCCGAACCGCGTTTCTACCTCTGCCTCTTTTTCGTCTATACTCTTAGTACTCTTAGATTCCCCGGCGGTTTTATCACTATCGAATTCTTGAAAGACCTTCGCCTTCGCAATATCAAGGTCTCCATACATTTCCTCATTCCAAAGCGCTACATAAAATGCTTCCTTGGGATCACCAAGACCAAGCCCACAAATGTCGTCTTTTTTCTCACACGTCTGACCGACACTCTGCTCTGTCTTTCCATAGCCAGCTCTTATCAGTTCTTCTGTATAGCAAAAACATCCCCCGCAGGAAATCATTCCAATCTGTATCTCTCCTGCCGGAACGAAAAGTATATTTCCCATCTCAGAATCCAATTTTATAAGATAACAGGAAATGTTTTCATTGCTTTTTCCACACAGCCCTTTCCCATGTACAGAAATCGTTGTTTCTTTCCCATCTTGTTCAACTTTTACAAACCCGACATTTCTTTTTTTCTGATTCCCTTCATATTCATACAGATATCGAATAAACCTCTTCAATCCTATCCGTCCTGACTTGTATCATTTACCACAGTCTATTCTGTTCCACTCAAAAACATTCCTCGCATTTCCTGATAAAGACGCATTGCATAGCTGTCCGTCATTCCACATATATAATCTGTCACAAGCAGAATCCTCAAATACAGTTTTTCCGCCTCCGTCTTGCCCTCTGCCTGACAATGATATGCCCGCTTATAGTTATCAGAAATAAATGACACAATCCTAAGATCCATGGAATTTAATTTCTGCGACGGGTCATCATATTTGATGATTGCTGTCATAAACTTATCCAAAAGGTCACTCAGCATGACAGATTCTGTCACTTCCATTCGATAAATAGGTTCCGATGTAAAGACTTCTCTGTATGCCAGGTCACCAAGAAGCTGCATCAGCCTCTCACAGTAAGTACCGTAAAACAGATCATACTTATATTCACCCTTCATAATTGCATCATAATTCGATGTAAACCCATAAGTTGCGCAGTTGATCACAAATCCCTGCACACGGATGATCCAGTTCTTTACTGCATAATCCTCTGGATTTGCCACATGCATCTCTTTCCCCCGAAAATATAACTCTTCCAGCTTATCCGCCGGGCGAAATATATTCGTTTCCTGATGATACATCCTTTGCAGTTCCTTAAGTTCCTCCAACAATGTATGATAACTTAAGTACCCTTTTACAAATGCATCCTCGATATCCGCAGTCTTATATGCAATGTCATCTGCCGCCTCTAATATAAACGTCAACGGATGCCGACAGCCATTCGTTCCAGTCTCCCTCTCGATCTCACGGAACATTTTCTCATCTGCCAGATAATATCCCATCTTGCGCGTCTTAATATCCCCGGAATCCAAGTCGATTCCTGTGGACGGCACCGGATATTTTACAATGGTGCTCAGAAGCGCATACGTCAGGTTCATACCTCGCTCATCCACCAGAAAATGCAGTTTCGTCACAAGCCGGAACGCCTGTGCATTTCCTTCAAAATGATACAGATCCTCTACCATCTGCCGGCTCATCACTTGTTCCATCGGCTTTCCATGATATGTCATAAGTGGCAGCTTCCGTTCGAACCACTCCCGGATCACATCTTCTCCAAAATGCCCAAAGGGCGGATTCCCGATATCGTGAATCAGCCCTGCGCATTGCAAAATATTACATATATCTTCTTTCATCTGTGGTGTAAACTCAGAATCTTTTTTGTAAACTAAAATATTTTCTCCGATGTTCTGTCCAAGAGATTTTGCAAAAGAAGAAACCTCCAGAGAATGAGTTAGTCTTGTCCGGATAAAATCACTTTTATCCAGTGGAAATACCTGTGTCTTATCTTGAAGTCTTCGAAATGAAGCACTGCCAATAATTCGATGGTAATCTTTTTCAAATTCACTCCGCAAGTCTGAACTTTTAGCATTTCTCCCTCTCGTCTGTCCACCACGACATCTCTTTGCCGACAGAAGTTCTTCCCATCTCATCTTCTTATTTCTCCTCACAAATGATCTACTATTACTTAATCCAGATAAATCGGAGGCTCGTAATCCTTGCCGAGAAGCGCTTTCTTGCGCTCCTGATATCCAAGGAATGCCCACTCTGTCATGTCGGTCCACTGATGATCACTTCTGTCATAGACCTGGACATAACCGATTCTCTTTGGATGCATTCTCACACTGTTGGATTCATATTCCATGCCCGTATATGGGTTGATATCACCCACATTTTCTTCTTCCGGAGCTTCCCAATCCTGTGCGGTATCAGCAAACTCTTCTTCCATATCCTGTTGATTTTCCTCAACATATTCTTCGTATGCCTGCTCCTCTTCCTGATACGGTTCTGACTCCTGATACTCTTCAGCTTCCTGATATTCTTCCAGCTCCTGATGCTCTTCAGCTTCTTGATATTCTTTCGGCTCCTGATATTCTTCTGACTCCTGATACGGTTCTTCTGATACAGCCTCTTCTGTCTTGTCTTCCGGCTGCGCCTGATTCATCGCAGATTCTGCCTCCAACTGTTCTGTGGCAGCTTCCTGCTTGTCCTCATGAACCGCCTCTGCTTGCTTTTTCTTACGGCGCGGGAAATAAGCCCTCCAGCCACGTGGCTTCTCCTGCTCTTTTTCCTGTTCCTTTTCTCGCTCTCTTTCTCTTTCTTCTCTGTCTTCTCTTGCCTTCTTCTCTTCAGCCTCTATCGCAGCCATTTCTTCCAGAATATCCTTCACATCCTCCTGCTTGTTGTACTCAGGAACTTCCGAAGACTGCGGCTCTTCTTCATATTCTGCCGGTTCTTCATATTCTGCCGGCTCTTCATATTCTGCCGGTTCTTCATATTCTGCCGGTTCTTCATATTCTGTCTGGTCTGCATATTCTGATGTTTCTTCCATCTGATCTAAATCTTTATGGATATCTACCAGTTCTCCAATTGTAATATCACGTTCTGCTCCAGATATGCCAAATTCCCTTGCTTTTACCGGCTGTTCTTCCTGTACCTGCTCTGGTTCATCATACTCCAGATTCAGTGTCAGCTGTTGTGGTTCTTCATCTATAATAATATTATTTTCAGATCGCTTATCGATTTTGATATTTTCACGGGTTGTATATTCACTATCCGCATTCTCTTCCAGTATACTCAGATGAAATGGGCACTCTAATATAGATGCAATTAAACGCATGTCCTGTTCCTGAAAATTATCTCTGGCCAGTCTCTGCGTCAGATTCTGTCTGGACATTTTCTTTCCTGTTCGTTCTTCAATCATCTCCGCTAGCTGCTTGATCGTCATATCTTTACGGTTCAGAACGATTTTGACCTGTTCCCCAAATGTTAACTCTAACATCGCATTTCCTCCTTATTAAATTTCCCTTACTCTCCCTTGAGAATTTTCTGTCTTTGTAAACTTTTTTGTTGCTAGATAAACCCTTATTTTTCCTCTTTCATTTTAGCAAATGCCCTGTATCAAGTCAACTTAATTAAACTGGAACATAATGAGAGATATTTTCATAAAACCCATTGACAAATGCTATTCTAACGGGGTACTATATGTATTAGTTTCACACTTTAAACAACTAAAATTTTACAGTGCGAATATTATAGAAGTTACATATATAAAAGTATAGAAGGAGTTACTATTATGATTATTGTATTAAAACCACTTTCCCCAAAGGAAGATATTGAACGTGTTGAAAATATGGTCAAAGCAAGAGGTCTGGACACTCACGTAATTGAAGGAGCAGAGATGACGATCATCGGCTGTATCGGTGACACATCACGTATCGACCCAAAACTCTTCGAAGTTGATCCTGCTGTCACAAAGGTTATGCATGTGCAGGAGCCTTACAAATTAGCAAGCCGCGCTTTCCACCCGGACAACTCCATCATCGATGTGTCCGGAGTCAAGATTGGAGGAGATAATCTGGCGCTGATCGCCGGACCTTGTTCTGTAGAGTCTGTAGACCAGGTTCTTGAGATTGCAAAAGCTGCGAAAGCTTCCGGAGCCAACATGCTCCGCGGTGGTGCTTTCAAACCTCGTACAAGTCCATATTCATTCCAGGGACTCGGTCTTGAAGGTCTGGATATCCTCTGTGAAGCAAAAGCTGCAACAGGACTGCCAATCGTTACAGAATTGATGTCCGCCGAATATCTGGATGTATTCAACGAAAAAGTTGACCTGATACAGATTGGTGCAAGAAACATGCAGAACTTCGATCTGTTGAAACAGTTAGGACAGGTAGACCGCCCGATTCTTCTGAAACGTGGTCTGAACGCTACCTACGAAGAGTGGCTGATGTCTGCAGAATACATTATGGCATCCGGTAATGAAAATGTCATTTTATGTGAGCGCGGTGTCCGTACATTTGAATCCTATACAAGAAATACACTGGATCTCCAGAGTATCCCGGTTATCCAGAAGCTTTCACATCTTCCGATCATCATTGATCCAAGCCATGCCGGCGGAAAATGGTGGCTGGTTGAACCAATGGCTAAGGCTGCTGTTGCTGCAGGAGCAAACGGTCTGATGATCGAGGTTCATAACAATCCTGAGATGGCACTGTGCGACGGTTCCCAGTCTCTGAAACCTGCGAAATATGATGCACTGCTGAAACAGGTTGCTGAGATTGCAAAAGTAGTCGGAAAAACATTTTAACTATTCAAGACCTGTTCGCGGGTCTTGACGTTTTCACAGGTGTAAAAGAAAGAAGAGGATTATCAGCATGGAATTATATGTAGACCTCGGAGCACACAGCTACTCCATTTATATTGAAAATAATATTTTGAAAGATACCGGAAGCTATATCAAAAAAGTTTACTCCGGGGAAAAAATCATGATCATCTCAGACGACAACGTATTTCCTCTGTACGGAGATACTATTGTAAAAACACTGGAAGATAAATATGAGGTTCATTCTCTTATTCTCCCACACGGTGAGCCAACCAAGAGTTTTCAAAGTCTTCCGAAAATTTATTCCGCACTTTTGGAAGCCCGTTTTTCACGAAGTGATCTGATCATTGCCCTCGGAGGCGGTGTCATCGGAGATCTGGCAGGATTTGCAGCCGCAAGCTTCCTTCGCGGGATCAAGTTTATCCAGATTCCGACCTCACTTCTGGCACAAGTCGATTCTTCCGTCGGTGGAAAAGTCGCCGTAGATCTGCCGGAAGGCAAGAACCTGGTCGGTGCTTTTTATCAGCCGGCTCTTGTGCTCATCGACCCACTTGTGTTAAATACACTGCCAGAGCGTTACATCAACGACGGTATGGGCGAGGTCATCAAATACGGCTGCATCTGGGATGCTGATTTATTCAAAAATCTGGAGGCACACACCTCATTTGAAGATTTGAAGAAAGATCTGACCGAAGTTATCTATCGCTGTGTAGATATCAAGCGAATCGTTGTTGAGCACGATCAGTTCGACACCGGCGAGCGCATGCTCCTGAACTTTGGTCACACTCTGGCACACACAATCGAACAGCATTACCACTACACACGTGAAAGCCACGGTGAAGCAGTTGCCATCGGAATGTATCAGATTACAAAGATTGCAGAGGAAATGGGACTGACGAAATCCGGCGAGGCGGAACATATACGCAAAGTCCTGGATATCTATGGACTTCCACACAAGTGTGACCTTATGCTCCACGACCTGATCGGAGCCATTGCCCTAGACAAGAAAAACCTGGGTGGAAAATTAAATGTCGTGCTGCTCAAGGAAATTGGTAAGAGTTATACCTACCCGACTACAACGGAATTTTTCACAGAGCATGATAGAATGGTGTAATATGTAAAATTTCTTAATATGTAAATAAAAGCCCAACCGGGCATCTTGAAGTCTACCCGGTTGGGCTTTTATATCATGAAATTAATTTCAAACAATAAAATAGGACTGCATGTTTGGGAGGTTGCAGCCCTGAGGAAAAAGTTATGAAAAAGAAAATTGTTTTGTTCTTTCGAACAATTAATAGTATAGACACAAAGTGTGATGAAACTATGTTTAAAATGAAAACTAATTGTGAACAAAATATGACTGAAACCATTCATATAATTCTTCCATAGTCCCTTTGTACTCTGTCTCAGCTTCTTCTAATGGAATGTTCTTTTTATTTTCCAGTGTATCTGTTAATAAATATGTCTTTACGCCAAGGGAGCGGATCGTCAGGTCTTCCTGCACATCATTTCCTACCATGAGGCATTCTTTTGGATTAAGTCCAAACTCCTCCATAACTTCCTGAAAATATTTCGGATTCGGCTTGCAGTAATGATATGTTTCATAGGTCGTAATAACTTCAAAGTCTTCTGCATCGATTCCTGCCCAGCGGATACGGTTCATAGTTCCCACACGCGGGAAGATCGGATTGGTCGCAAGGTACACTTTCACACCATGTTCTTTCAACAGTTTAACCACCTGGTCTGCGCGCGGATTCGGTTTTGTAGATGCAATTGCCTCATTAAATTCATTTGCATAAAAATCCAACGTCTCCTGCTCTACCTCTGCTCTGGAAAGCCCGGATATTTCCTCAAAACATTTCCAGAAAGCATCCTCGTTGGTCATTCTTCCATCATTCAGTACCATTGCCTCCACACCTTTCCAAATCGTCCCGATCAGTGCTTTCTGCCCCATTCATTACTTTAATTACTATTCATTTTCAGTCTTTATTTTAGCATTTCAAGAAATCCCGTACCATCACCATGATACTCGATTTCAAATATCTGTGCAAGGGTGGCCGCTATATCAGCATAAGTATCTCTTGTTCCGATATTCACGCCCTGTTTCCAGCATTTACTGTAACCAAGAAGCGGTACAGACTCACGCGTATGATCAGTTCCTTTATATCCCGGATCACAGCCATGATCAGCTGTGATAAATAACACATCATCGCCGCGCATATTAGCAAGAAATATTTCAAGATCCTTGTCAAATTCATTTAATGCAGTTGTATATCCTAAAATATCTCTTCGATGGCCATATATCATATCAAAATCAACCAGATTAATGTAGCACAGTCCATTAAAATCTTTCTTTTGCAACTCAAATACTTTCTCCATGTTCTTTTTATTTCCATGGTTCGCAGTTGTCTCTGTAATTCCTTTTCCGGCAAATATATCATATATCTTGCCAACACCGATGACATCTTTTCCGGCATCTTTCAAATCATCCAGCACCGTCTGTTTGGGCGGCACAAGCGAAAAGTCATGTCTACGGTCTGTTCTTTCGAAGTTCGGATATTGTCCTACAAATGGTCTTGCAATGACTCTTGCTACTGCATGAGCGCCCATCAAAATTTTTCTTGCTATTTTGCAATATTCATACAGAGTTTCTACCGGCACAACATCTTCATGAGCTGCAATCTGGAACACACTGTCAGCGGATGTATATACGATCAACGCACCTGTTTCCATATGCTCACGCCCATAATCCTTGATAACTTCTGTTCCGGAATATGGTTTATTACACAGCACTTCCCGTCCTGTCTGCTTTCGGAATTCATCCAGCACATCCTTCGGGAATCCGTCCGGATATACCGGAAATGGTTTCGGAGATATCATACCTGCCATCTCCCAATGCCCGATGGTCGTATCTTTTCCCATAGATTTTTCATGAAGTCTTCCGTAACATCCAATTGGACTTAAAGCCTTATCCCCATAATTCATCTCGTCGATGTTATAAATCCCCAATTTTTCCATATTCGGAATATGCAGTTTTCCGGAATCATAACAAGTCTTCCATGTATTGCTTCCCTCATCACCAAATGCTTCTGCATCCGGCGCATTTCCTATTCCTGCACTGTCCAGTACGATCCAAAATGCTCTCATAATAACCCCTGCCTTTCGTATTATGCATTCGCTTTCTTATAAGCAACAAACTCTTCGGGACTCAATAATGCATCCCTATATCCAAGCTCATAAGGATTGATCTTCTCCGCTCCCTTCAAGCCTACCATATCCAGTGCTTTTAATGCAACTTCTTTCGCCTGCTTTTTGCTCATTCCAATCTGAAGCGGACCAAACATCACTTCATCCAAAACTGTATTTTTGAAAATCTGATCATTCGGATTCTGGAACACCATTCCTACTTTCTGACAAAGCTCATCTACCTCTATATTCTAGCACCAATATTTCTTTTTATTTAGGACAAATGTCCTTTTATTTCTCACCTTTTACAAGGGTGTGCGTTCCACTTAAGAACAACACACCCTTATAATTTTTATTACATATATTTTTTTAGTTTCTCGGTGTCAGCTCTACATACAAATCTTTGTATTGTTTTGCACTCTTTTCCCAGGAAACATCTTTGTTCATATCCCGGATCACCATATCATCCCAATACTTTCTGCTCTCAAAATAGAGCGTCTTTGCCCTGTTAATGGCATCGTAAAGAAGTCCGCTTTCATACCGGTCAAATGTAAAACCATTCCCTGTATTGTCGTACATATTATAAGGGGAAACGGTATCCTTAAGTCCTCCTGTTTCTCTGACAATCGGAATCGTACCATATCTCATAGCTATCAGCTGTGTAAGCCCGCATGGTTCAAATCTTGACGGAACCAGGATTGCATCACAGCCCGAATAAATGCCGTGGGCGACATTTTCATTATAATCAATGTATGCACAGAAGCTGCCTTTATATTTATATTCATAATAACGGAATGTATTTTCATACCAGGCATCACCGGTACCAAGAACCACCACCTGTGTATTCCCATCCATAATCCCCGGAATTACAGCATTTACAAGATCAAGGCCTTTTTGGTTGGTAAGACGTGAAATAAGTCCGATCACCATCTTATGGTCATCCACTTCTAATCCCAAAGATTCCTGGAGTGCTTTCTTGTTTATCTTTTTATTTACTACTGCTGACTCGGCATCATAATTAGCTGTTAACAGTTTATCTGTTGCAGGATTCCAGTTATCTGTATCAATTCCATTCACAATTCCTCTGATTTTATTATTATGATATCTCAAATGTTCCGCAAGACCTTCACCGTACTCTTCCGTCTGAATCTCGCCCGCATAAGTATTGCTAACTGTCGTAATTTTATTACAGTAAGCGATACCGCCCTTTAACATGTTGGCATCCAGCCAGTTCTGAATCATGCAGTCTTTATTGAATACATAATCCGGAAGACCTGACCAGTATTGAATCATTTTTCTGTCATATATTCCCTGGAATCTCAGATTATGTATCGTAAGTACTGCACTTGCCCGTCCAACATTCGTATTCTGAAAACAGGTTCTTAAATAAAGCGGTACTAAAGCGGCCTGCCAGTCATGACAATGTACGATGTCAGGTGTCCAGTCCAGATAATTGAGTGCAGCAAGAGATGCCTTCGCAAAATAACAGAACTTCGGAATATCATCTATGAGGTTCGTATACGGATTGCCCCAGGAAAAGAACTCGTCATTGTCGATAAAATCATAGACAACTCCATCTTTCTGATATTCCATGATTCCTACATAATACTGTTTCCCGTCAGAACAAAGATCCATATAAAAAGAACCTCTGTACTCCATCTTTTCCTGAAACTTCTGAGGAATACATTTATATCTTGGAAGAATTACCTTAACATCCAGATTTAACTTCGCCAGAGTCTTTGGAAGCGCAGACATAACATCTCCCAGTCCGCCAGTCTTAACAAATGGATAGCATTCCGAACCGATGAATGCAACACTTCTTCGCGGTCCTAAATCCAGTTGCACCATCTGTTCCTCCTGTTTCACAGGGGTTTTGTTTACAACTGCTATTTGCTTAACAAAATTCTTTTTTCTATTCTTTTTTCTACTCATACCTGGTCTCCAATCTGCAAAACATTTGCACCATCACGGATAATATCATCCTATTATTTTATTTCAAGAATGCCTCGGCATTCTTGCTGCGAGGTGCGCATCATGCAATTGCATAACATACTTCTACTGCGCACCTCTGCAAGTCTACACTCCGTTTCGGTCGGCGCAAAACCATTGTCCACCGGACAATGTGCGCCCTGCCGGAGGCTATATCAGCTGGGGGATTGACTCCCGCCACTGATACCAGCTTGTTTCTCACCACCTATAGAGGTGGTAGTCATCTCCCAGCTGATATAATAATTGTAGCGAATAATACAACGATTATCAATGACAAATCATCGAATCCAACATTCTGGCAAATCTTAACGGATCAAGAATCTGCATCTTTCCTGGACTGTTTATTTTCTCGCGACGAGCTCGCGACAGAATCTGCGACAAAGGCACTTCACCCTTGCTTTCCCTGGTGATTTCCGTTTTATCCCCCTATAAAGTCCCTATTTTCAGGC
The DNA here is from genome assembly GCF_000420885.1 of Dorea sp. AGR2135. NCBI lineage: Bacteria > Bacillati > Bacillota > Clostridia > Lachnospirales > Lachnospiraceae > Dorea > Dorea sp. AGR2135. The sequence continues at coordinate 74,435 of NZ_ATVU01000005.1, forward strand.
ACAAAAAAATCACCGTCCCCAGAGCTCTAAGCCTCTAAAAACAGTGATTTTGTAGTGCGCGATCAGGGGTTCGAACCCTGGACACCCTGATTAAGAGTCAGGTGCTCTACCAACTGAGCTAATCGCGCATCTCTTATTTTTCTGTCGCATCTCTTAACGACAAGTGTTATTATATAATAGCCTTTCTGAAAATGCAAGCACTTTTTTTCATTTTTTTTACAAATTTTTGCAATTGAGTCTCTTTTCCCATTTTATACTTTTTTGTTTCTTCCCTTGATTTTTCAGAACTTCCATGCTATACTATCACCCGATGTAAAACCCGAAAAACCAAGGTCTTACAAGGGTTTCGCCGATTTCCGGCGTAGGTCATATATCAACATATATGCCTCCGCAGCATTCGTCAGATGTCCATGCAAGCATGCCCGCCTGACTCATTGCTACGCGAAAATGAATCGTGTGTTCGTGACCTTCCACACGTAAAACAAAACTAAAGGAGATTTTAAAATGAAGAACAAAAACATCAGTTTCATGACACAGGCTGCTATGATTGCAGCTATCTATGTGGTGCTCACTTATGTATTCGCACCATTTTCATTCGGAGAGGTACAGGTTCGTATTTCAGAGGCCCTGACCATTCTTCCGGTATTCACACCAGCAGCAATTCCAGGATTATTTATCGGCTGCCTGATAGGTAATATCCTCGGAGGCGCAATACTCCCTGACATTATCTTTGGAAGTATCGCAACATTAATTGGAGCATTCTTTACATGGAAGCTTCGTGAGAAGAGTCCTTACCTTGCCCCGGTTCCACCGATTATTGCAAATATCCTGATCGTTCCGTTCGTTCTGCGTTACGGATACGGAGTTGCACTTCCAATTCCATTTATGATGTGCACAGTTGGTATCGGAGAGATTATTTCCTGTGCAGTACTCGGAATGGTTCTTTACTTTGCACTTAAAAAATACGCAAAGACATTATTTGCACAGTAAAATATCAATCTCTGACACTTTTATTGAACTATATATCAGCTGGGAGATGACTCCCAGCTGATATAGCCTCCGGCAGGGCGCACATTGTCCGGTGGACAATGGTTTTGCGCCGACCGAAACGGAGTGTAGACTTGCAGAGGTGCGCAGTAGAAGTATGTCATGCAATTGCATGACGCGCACCTCGCAGCTTCTAACTGAATTTTAGCCTCCTTTATATTCGATGCTGCGGCTTTTCCTTTATTTTGTTGCTGATTTTGTTGTTTCCCGTCTTCATCATCTGCTGCTGACTGTCCGGCTGCTATAACCGGAGTAATCATTGTTGATGCTGCGACTGCAGAAGCTGCAATAACTGTAGTTACTTTTTTCACCGTTTTTTTCTTCATAATTGCTCTCCTTAATTTGAACTTTTTTATCTGTCATCCTGATTATTGCACGAGAGCAATATGAATCTGTAATCGAGAAGAGCCAGAACCGACAGTTGCCGGTTCTGGCTCTTCGTAATGCCAAAGCAAATATTTCACTTCTATTTTGCTGCCAGATATACACTGACATTTGCAAAGTCACTTTGTGCATGATTGCTGCGTGCACCGCTTCCGATATCTTCACAGCTGACTATTCCGTCACTATAACCAACAATCATCAGCGTTGTTTGCGCATCTAAGACGGCAATTAACGGTCGTCCCTGATTAACATTGTAAAGCAGTTCGTCTATCGTACAGCCACTTAAATCCATCACGCTTCCATAAACTTCTGTAATTGCATCGACCGCAGATTTTCCACCTGCGAGTGCCTGTCTGAGCTGTTCTGTATCTGCATCTTCCGTGTCAATCGAATATTTCAGATCGCGGTTTCCACGCTCCCAGATGTAATTCTGATCAGCATCAACCACGACTCCGCCACAGTCATTGGCTTTCTGAATCGCTTTTCCTGCAGTATTATAAGTTCCCTGAAGTCTTCCATGACCATACACATAAAATGCGTCTGTTTCTTTTTTGCGGTCCAGACTGACCTGTGGAATATTTTCAAGTACCACCTGTTTCGGTTTTAATAGCTTCGGCTCCTTGTCAGAAATGCCATCATCATACGTCAGGCGAACCTGTGTCTCTTTCAGATCTGTTTTATATGTCTGCACATAAATATTGCTTTCTTTCGCCTCTTCGCTGCTTGTAATATAATCCTGTGCTGTTCCGGTGTAAGTATCGCCGTCTTTTACTGCACGGTCAAGGGTGATCATATTATCCTCAAATGCAGCACTTAACACATAGATTCCTGACTGTTCATAAGTTTTGATCACCTTATCTTTACTACTTGTAATCTCCACTTTATACATCGGAATGACCTGGGCTCCTGACAGTGTTGTTCCGACTTCTTCCGTTTTTGCAACACCGTAGACAAAATCACCATCCATGAAGCCAAGTGGTTTGATACACTCGCCATCTTTGCAAGTCACTTCATATTCTTGATCAGTCTCCAGATTCATAACTGTCACAGACTTGGACTTCGAAGGATTTTCTTTCTCATAAGCTACCAGATGTCCATCTTCGCTTGCAACATACTGATCTTCATTCAGTCCTGTCGCAAGCTCCTTTTTCGTACTTTTATTCATATCCATTTTGTAGAGTACGTCATCTGCAATCGTATACAGACAGCCATTTTCTACATTATAGTAGACCAATCCGCCCACTTCTTCCTGGGCACGGTCATAAGCCTTGTCACTGGATACGAATAATTTTTCCTCAACAGAATTCTGTTCAATATTATAATAGTAGACTGCCGATCCAGTCTCACCTTCATGGCTGCCCCGGTTCATGTATCCGCATACGGCAAATGTTGTATTTCCCTTTTCGTCTACATTTAAAATCTTAATATCATGCTGCATCAGCATATTCCGGGTATCCGTATTCTCCGCATCTGCAAAGCTGAACACAAGAGAAACTTCATCTCGGTCACGATTATAATTCCATAGTTCTCCCGCCTGCACAAATGACACAACGGTTCCGTTTTTATTTACCATGTAGACCGGATTCTTGTCTGTGATGCCAAGAAGTACACCTTTTTCATTCAACACCTTCTTCGTTGCATCAAGTATCTGGTCCATCGTCCGGTCATAATCTAACAGATATGTCTTCTGGCTTCCGGAAATGTAACGCACACGGAAATATTCCCGTACCTGGTATTCGTCTTGCTCATTTTCCTCACCAGTACAGTTCACACGATATTCCAGCTCCACTGCCATATATGCGCTGTTCAACTCTTTCATCGTCCAACGCTCACTTCCATCAACCTTCGGGGCCAGATCTCCCCATGTTACATGCGTGTAATCTGAGTGGATCGTCACATGCTGTAATGTCGTGTTGTCTCCTTCATCACTGGGCTCAATCGCCGTTCCAATTCCAACACCCTCCGCTTTCGCCAGTGCATTTTCATGGAAACTTTGTACATAATCCAGGCTTGGCGCCGCATTTAACTTGGCTCCGTCCACGATTCTCGTATAATAATACATGTCGTGATTGTCCATATGCAGCGTGATCTGAAGCATACGCTCCTCAGACAAAATATTTTCGCCATCTACATTTCCTACTTCCAGCGTTGCATTCTCTCCTGGCTTCTTCACCTTTTGTTCCAACAGCTTTTCTTTGCCATCTATCGAATAAACCGTATAGTCCAGGCTGTCGATCACATTTTCATAAGCTTTAATGGTGACCTGAAGCTGGCCATTGCTGACCGGTGTGATGGAATCACGTACGCCTGTCAAATCCATCTCATTCTTATATCCGGGCAGGTCATTGAGCGAATAACCGTTATAAGAAAACGCAATCTGGGGACGTGTTGCTGCCCCCATATCTGTCGTCATGTTACTGTTCTTTTTATTTGTCACATAGCCAAATATGACCACCGCAGCAAGAAATACCAGAACCAGTACCCCTGCGTGGATCACGCGATTTTTCCATTTCATTTAAAGCTCCCCTTTTTCGTCTAGCAGTCTCCCCAGTATCGGTGTCACGCGAAGAAATGTCTCGCATGCGCGGATGCTCTCTTCATTGTCTGCCCGACGACCTGTTTTCACCGCACGAAGCAGAATATTTTTCGGTGTATGTTCCATGTCAATAAATTCCAGAACCTGCACGTCGTATCCCTCCCTCTTTAGATACTCCGCACGTAATCCATCTGTCACAAGCGCCGCCATACGTTCTTTCAAAAGTCCATAATTCATGATCGGCGAAAGCACATCGTTCTTCATCTGCCGGTTCAGTTCATGTTGGCAGCAAGGCACCGATAAAATAACCTTCGCATTCCAGCCAATTGCTTTTGCCAGCGCAAAATCCGTTGCTGTATCACAGGCATGAAGTGTCACAACCATATCTACTTCCTCCGCGCCCGTATAGTCTGCAATATTTCCCTCCAGAAACGTCAGCTTATCATACTGATACTTCTTCGCCAGCTCGTTACATTTCCGGATTACATCCGTCTTCAGATCCAGACCGATGATCCGGATGTCATAAGATTTCAGCTCATGAAGATAATAATACATAGCAAATGTAAGATAAGACTTTCCACAGCCAAAATCCAGAATTGTAAGCTCTCTTCCAGAATCAAGCTGTGGTAAAATATCCTCGATAAATTCCAGGAACCGGTTGATCTGCCGAAACTTGTCGAACCTTGCATGCACAATCTTTCCTTCCTCCGTCATAACACCAAGATCCTGTAAAAACGGAACCGGTACACCTTCTTGCAGGATATATTGTTTCTTCCGGTTATGATTCAGATCCAGCGGGCGCATCTTTACTTTCTTCTGCTTCTTCTTAATTGTAACCTTTCCCTTCTTGCTGATAAGCACAGAAAATTCCGCATCCGCCGTCACAAGCTGCATCTGCTTCATATTCTCCATAGCCTCCAGCATCTTTTCGCACGCCTCATCCGCACTTAAATTCTCATGAAATGCCTGATTCCCACGAAACGTCTCCATCTGATAGACCCTTGTATCTTTCATGAGCACCGGGCGCACCTTAACCTTTGCCGAGAGCTTCTCATCTCTCGGATTACTCAAAACCGCCGATATAAAATTGTCATTTAAATTTTGTTCTAGTATATTTTTTAATTCATTCATAGTAGTAATATTGTACTAGCGGTACGGGAAAAAGTCAATTTGGGACAGGGTAAAAGTTGATTGGGGACAAGGCAAATTAAAGTTAGGGACGTAGTACTTTGGCGAAATGCTACGTCCCTAACTAAAAATTTATCAATCTATTTTATCAAATATAATCACGACTTTGAATAGATCACCGTCCAGATACAGATCAAATGTTCCGCCCATCATTGTGGTCAATGTCTTCGCAATAGACAATCCAAGTCCGCTTCCTTCGGTACTTCGTGACAGGTCGCCGCGGATAAATCGTTCAGTCAGTTCTTCTGCCGAGGAAATGTTAAGTGGCTGCTCAGATATGTTTTTCAGACTGAAGATTACTTTTCCGTCCAGTGTCTGCAGATCTGCATAGATGCGTGTTCCTTCCATAGCATATTTTGCAGCATTATTATAAATATTTGCAAGCACGCGCCACATTCTTCTTCCGTCTACCCGAACAATCGCATCTTCTTCCGAGAGATTCATAATTTGTGTCAGATTTCTGGCCTGGAATTTTTCTTCAAATTCTCCGCTCGTCTGCAGGATGAGTTCTATCATATTAATATTCATAAACTCGAGAGAAATATTCCCCGAGCTGACTTTCGATGCTTCTACAACATCTTCTGTCAAAGTCTTCAATCTCTGAGATTTTTCTTCCAGAACTTCAATATATCTTTGAATCTTCGGATCATCAAATTTTTCTTGTTTCAAGAGATTTACATAATTAATAATGGAGGTCAGCGGTGTCTTGATATCGTGAGATACATTTGTAATCAGATCTGTCTTTAACCGCTCACTTTTCATATTCTTCTCGACTGTCGCATCAAGTCCGCTTCCGATAGAATTGACTTGTTCTGCAATCTTGCGTTGTTCTCCATGTATATCTTCGAGATCAATCTTGTAATCCAGCTCACCTTCACTGATTTTCTCAATACCTTCTTTAATTTTCTGTCGTCCGACTGCCCAGTTGACAAGGATTACAAATCCTGCTGTCTGCACAATGAAAATCACGAATGTCCAAAATGCACTTGGCCAGCCTGATGCCAGATATGCCACCCAATGTACTGCTGCATACGCAAGATATAAAACAATGATTTTTGCTATGTGTCTGGCATTTCGAATCAATAATTTCACAAACTCTACGACACTGTACAGAAAACTGTTCTTCCATGCAATTCCTGCTTTTATTCTTCTGGTCAGACTCAAAATACCAACGAGAAACATATTACATGTATAGACTGCAAGTCCTCCGAATCCAATCATTCCAAAAAATGTTTCGTAAGAAAGAATACCATTTCCTACTGCAAATGTTTTCTGGGAGATAATTCCTGCAGCTCCCATGAAAAGCACAGTCAATAGTGACGGTACGAACCATGCAAATATAACTGCTGCAGCTCCGATTTCTGTCTTACATCTATCAAATTTATATAGATGCAGTTCTCCATCTCTTTCCGTTCGACCTGCGATTACAACAAGCCATACTACACTGGCAAAAAATATTAAAAACGCCAAAATCATTCCTGCACTGACTCCTCGGACAAACGGACTATACTTTTCATAAAAATGTGCATTTTTATAATAACTATCTTTCACAGGATACTTCGTATCCACACCTGTCATAAACACAAACTCTCCTTTACCTGCATTACTCAGATAAACCGTCTGTGACTGCCATAGTTCTGCATCTGCTTCCAGAATATTCGTTTCAAACTCTGACAGTTTTGATTTTATTATGACATATTTCCCCATCTTACGAACACTTTTAGCAACATCATTAATATTATTTTTCTGCCCAAGCTCCTCCCGATTTGTGACAACTTTTCCACTCTTTAAATCTAAATAATAATAGAAAAAGTTACTATCTCCTTCTTTATACTGCTCTGTCAGGCTCTCATAATTTGCATAGCGGTCTCCAATCTGATAAATACAGCTTTCCAGCATATTATAAGCTTCATTGAGCCTGCCATTCCAGTTGGAATTCTCATTCACTATCTGCAAGAGATTTTCTGCTTCCAGTGGAGCTGCCTCCTCACGGAATAACACTCCATCATATTTCCAGCAATCTACATAGAGCATAGTTCCCTCTGCATCTACGATTCCCCGAAAATTCTTTTCCTCTTCCGTCATTTCATTTCTATCTGATATATCCACATTTTCCAGCTTATATAAGATCTGCTCCGATGTCTCCGCACCAATTCCATCTGGCATTAAAAATTTTAATTCACCATTTAACACCTTTTCATTAAAATCATCCTGGCTATAGTAATGATAGCTTCCATCTGATAATTTACAAACGATCGGAGCCTTCAGATCTTCTGCGTCGTTACCTTCTAATTCTGCTGAATCTGTAAGTGTATCTCCGACATAACTGGTACTCTCACTGTAGATCAATTTTTGATACCAATTCAACAAATCTCCCAATCGATACGAAAGACCACTTTCATTCTGATCACTGATCGTCTCACTATTGTTATATACCTGAATATCGACCAGCTTATCCTCGTCAATCTTTCCATCTGTTTCAAACATCTGCTCACTGTCAATGCCGGACATCACTTGATACGCACTGTTCATAAGCTCTGTATCAAAGCCATAGGAATCTTCATAGCTCTGCGTAAGTTTTCCTGTTATAAGGTCATCGAAAAGTTCTGCGTAAGACATGATGCTCATAACGCCGAGCATCATCGAAATAGCCATAACATTTGCAATTATGATCAACAAAATTCTGGTATTTTTTTTCTTATGCCATATCTTTTCCATAACGTCTCCCTTCTGTTAGCTTTTTCTTGCTGATCTTACCCCGACCTGCTTTTACTGCTTCTCGATCTTATACCCTACGCCCCACACGACTTTCAGATATCTTGGTTCTTTCGGGTTGATCTCAATCTTCTCACGGATATGACGAATATGCACTGCCACTGTATTATCAACACCCACCGCATTTTCATTCCAGATATTTTCATATATCTGGTCAATAGAAAATACTTTGCCCTGATGCTTTACAAGCAGCAGCAAAATGTTGTACTCGATCGGGGTAAGCTTCACCGGCTCGCCATCTACTGTCACTTCTTTCAGATCATCGTTGATCGCCAGTCCGCCGACTGTATAGATTGCCTCGCTCTCCTTTATCGCCGTGCTTCCAAGCTGCATATATCTGCGCAAATGTGATTTCACACGGGCAACCAGCTCCAGCGGATTAAATGGTTTCGTTATATAATCATCAGCTCCGATATTAAGTCCCAATATCTTGTCCGCATCCTCGGATTTCGCAGACAGAATAATAATCGGAATATTGTGCTTCTCGCGAATTTTTAAAGTTGCCCTGATTCCATCCATTCTCGGCATCATGATATCCATGATCAGAAGATCTACACTTTCTTTTTTCAAGATCTCCACTGCCTCGATTCCATCGTAAGCTTCCAGAACCTGATGTCCATCCTGGGTCAGATATATCTCGATTGCCTCTACAATCTCTTTATCATCATCACATACTAATATTTTTGCCATCTCATTTCACCTCTCATATCTACTATACAAGATTAGCAAATAAAATTTAAGACATAGGAATGGATTTCTTAAGAAATGATGAATATTTTCAAGAACAACGTCGAAAAATGTCTAAAATAATGTAAACGAAATCCAAGACCCTTTATTTTCAACAAATTTTGATAAAATACTAAAAGATAAAACTTACTTAGACTTCATAATTTCTAGTTTATAAAGGGGGAGTTTTCTATGTACACTCACGACATTGACTATGTAATCCGTACCCTTGGAGTAGGTGCTACATATAGGGGGTATCGCTATCTAAGTTATGGGATTGAATTATGTCTGACAGACGAGGAATATCTGCTTGCCATCAGTAAACAGCTTTATCCGGAGATTGCCAGAAAGTATAAGACGACAGTCGGAAGTGTTGAACGTGATATCCGCACTGTTATAAGAGTCTGTTGGGAAAATGGTTACGATCAGCTTCAGTCCTACTCGTTCCGGCCATTACATGTCCGTCCAACGGCCGGTGAATTTTTCGACATCCTTGTCGCCTATCTAAGCCGTAGCAAACCAGTTCTTCAGGCTGTATGATCCTAAGTAAAAGAAACGGAATTTTATTATCAAAAACAAAGTAAAACCCCGCAAGCTTCGGGCCGCTGCAGGGTTTTATTTTTTACCGGAGACTAACGATCTTCCATCTTCATATACTCACGGTATGGAGACAACGGCTTATAAGCCGGTCGGATAATCTTATCTACATTCTTGAGCTCTTCCAGTCTGTGGGCGCTCCAGCCTACAATACGGGCCGCCGCAAAAATCGGAGTGTAAAGAGATGGCGGAAGATCCAGCATACTATACACAAGACCACTGTAAAAGTCCACATTTGCATTTACACCTTTGTAAATTTTACGCTTTTCGCCGATGACCTGTGGAGCCATGCGCTCTACCATAGCATACAGTGCGTACTCTTCTTCCCGTCCTTTTTCTTTCGCAAGCTGCTCTACGAATTGCTTGAAAATCTCCGCACGCGGATCGGATACAGAATAAATCGCATGACCCATGCCATAAATCAGCCCTTTCTGGTCAAATGCTTTCTTATCCAAAAGGTCTTCCAGATACTGATGTACTTCGTCTTCGTCCGTCCAGTCGGAAATTTTTTCCTTCATGTCTGCGAACATCTGCGTTACTTTGATATTGGCACCGCCATGCTTCGGTCCCTTAAGAGATGCCATCGCTGCAGACATTGTAGAGTACGTATCTGTTCCTGAGGACGTAACTACGTGAGTGGTAAATGTTGAGTTATTACCACCACCGTGATCCATGTGGAGCACCAGTGCCATATCCAGGATCCTTGCCTCAAGCTTCGTATATTTCTTATCCTCACGGAGCATCATCAGAATGTTCTCAGCTGTGGACAGATTCGGCTGTGGTGCATAAATATACAGGTCTTCTCCCATGCGGAAGTTATATGCATGATAACTATAGACCATTAGCATCGGAAACTGGCTGATCAGGTTCAGACACTGTCTCAGTACGTTCGAGATGGTCGTATCGTCTGCTTTATCATCGTAGGAATAGAGATTCAGGATTTCTCTGGACAGACTGTTCATCATGTCGCCGCTCGGAGCCTTCATGATAACGTCACGCACAAAATTCGGCGGAAGCGTTCTTCTCTCCACCAGAGTTTCATGAAACATCTCAAGTTCAGAACTACTCGGAAGTTCACCAAATAAAAGCAGATAAGCAATCTCTTCGAATCCAAAATGATCTTCTTTCAAGAAACCGCCAACCAGATCTTTGATGTTGTAACCCCTGTAATAAAGATTGCCGGCACATGGAACCTCTTCGCCATTCACAATCTTCTTGGCACATACATCGGAAATATTGGTCAGTCCTGCAAGCACACCTTTTCCGTTCAGGTCACGGAGCCCTCTTTTTACTTCGTACTTAGTATACAGCTCTTTATCAATGGCATTATTCTTCTCACATAATCCTGCAAAATGCTGAATCTCCGGAGTAATCTCAAATAATGCACGGTCTACACTTTTATTCCCTGTCTTTCCTACCATAAATCATCTCCCTTTCTTTTCCCACAAGTCGTTGCTAAGCGCAGCAAATTCTTCCAGCGATAATGATTCACCGCGAACACTTTCTCCTTTGCCAAGCTTTGCGATTGCTTCTGTAATCACATCTTTCGGCAAATCAATCTTGTCAGAATTAGACAATCCATTTGCCAGTGTCTTTCTTCTCTGGTTGAAGGATGCTCGGATAATATCAAACATCCACTTCTCATTGTCCACTTTCACCGGAGGAGCCGCATGTCTTGTAAGACGAATGACTGCGGAACCAACCTTCGGTCTTGGCATAAAGCAGTTCGGAGGTACATTTGCCACTATATACGGATCTGCATAGTACTGGACAGCCAGTGATAATGCTCCATAATCCTTGTTTCCCGGTCCGGTCTGCATACGGTCTGCAACTTCCTTCTGCACCATGACCGTAATACTTTCAACCGGAACATTTCCTTCGAACAGCCCCATAATGATCGGAGTCGTAATGTAATATGGAAGATTCGCAACCACCTTCACCGGACGTCCGCCGTTCTCCTTCTCCACAAGACCACGGATATCTACTTTCAGAACATCATCATTGATCACCATGACATTATCATACTCGCTGAGGGTATCTTCCAAAATCGGGATCAGATTCTTATCAATCTCCACGGCAGCTACCTTTCCTGCCGCCTCAGCCAGATATTGGGTCATGGTACCGATTCCCGGTCCAATCTCCAGAACCATGTCATCTTTTGTAATTCCGGCCGCACTGATGATCTTCTCAAGCACATGCGTGTCAATCAGGAAATTCTGTCCGAATTTCTTCTGAAAATTAAAATGATACTTTTGCAATATTTCAATTGTATTCTGTGGATTTCCAAGTGTTGGTTTACTCATACTTCTTTCTATTACTCCTTCATTCCATCTAACCATAAGCCAGATGAACAAACAGCAATTTATGTTCATTTGGCTCAAGTGCCGGTACTGGAAAGATTATCCTCCTCGTACCGGCACTGTTGCCATTAAAGATATTATACACTATGTCGATAAAAAATGTTGTTAAGATTGTGTGAATTTTTCGACATATCACTTCACATATTTTTAATTTATGATACTGCCAGCAGCTGTTCAAGAATGCCTCGGCATTCTTGCTGTGAGGTGCGCGTCATGCAATTGCATGACATACTTCTACTGCGCACCTCTGCAAGTCTACACTCCGTTTCGGTCGGCGCAAAACCATTGTCCACCGGACAATGTGCGCCCTGCCGGAGGCTATATCAGCTGGGAGTCATCTCCCAGCTGATATACCTGCTTCGCATTTATCTCAGTCTGTGTAAGAATCTCCTCCACAGAAATTCCTTTCAGCCGGGCGATCTCCTCTGCCACATACTGGATATATGCAGATTCATTTCGCTTGCCACGGTTCGGCTCCGGTGCCAGGTACGGGCAATCCGTTTCCAGTACAATCGATGTCAGTGGTATTGCTTCCACGACACTTTTTAGTTTCTTTCCATTTTTAAAAGTGACGACACCACCGACTCCGATATAATATCCCAGTTTCACATACTCAGCCGCCAGCTCTTTTGAACCGGAAAAACAGTGGATAATTCCGGTCAGATCCGATGCGTGCTCCTTTATAATAAGAAATGTATCTTCCGACGCATCACGACTGTGGATATTTACCGGAAGCCCGACCTTTCTCGCCAGATCAAGCTGTCTGATGAACCACTTCTGTTGAACCTCTCTCGGCTCCACATCCCAGTGGTAATCAAGACCAATCTCACCGACAGCAACCACCTTCGGATCGTGACACATTTCCTCCAGACGCGCCAGCGCATCATCGTTCAACTCGCCGACCTCGTCCGGATGGACACCGACAGCCGCATAAACTGCCGGATACTGATGTGCCAGCGCAAGTGCATTTTCACTTGTCTGCATAGAAGCACCCACCGTCACAATTGCTTTCAGCCCACGCTCCTTTAAGTTCGTCAGCAACATTTCCCGGTCCACATCGAACTGTTCGTCATCGTAATGTCCATGTGTATCGATAATCATATTACAGAATCTCTTTTCTGAGCTGCTCTGGTGTCTTCATAGATAACAATGCAGGCGCAATATCAAATACACTTCTTGCTCCGTTCTCGCCCTTCTGATTCAGGCGGTAAGCTGCTCTTGCATAAGCAATCAGAACGCTCGCTGTGAACTCTGGATTAGAATCCAGTTTCAGAGAATACTCAATCACATGCTTGTTGCCCTCTTCTCCAGTTTCACCTGTGCGGATCACGAATCCACCATGAGGCATCTTACTGTGGTCTCTCTTCAGCTCTTCCTCAGAAATAAAATGAACGGTCGTGTTGTATTCATCAAAATAATTCGGCATAGTCTTGATCGCATTTTCAATCTCAGCTTTGTTGGCACCCTCTTGCGCTACGACATAGCACTCACGCGTATGTTTGTCTCTTGTAGTCAGCTTTGGCTCACTTCCACTTCTCACCTGATCAACAGCCTCGTCAACAGGAACTGTATACTGGATCGCATTCTTCACACCCGGGATACGGCGGATAGCATCAGAATGTCCCTGGCTTACACCCTTGCCCCAGAATGTATATGTGCTTCCCTGGACAAGAATAGACTCCGCATAGAGACGGTTCAAAGAGAACATTCCCGGATCCCAGCCAACAGAAATAATACCGATATTATTTCCCTCTTTTGCAGCTTTGTCCACATTTGCAAAATACTCTGGAATCTTGGCATGTGTATCAAAACTGTCAATTGTGTTAAAATTCGCTGCAATCTCTGGACCCATGACCGGAAGATCCGTTGCAGAACCACCGCACAGAACCATTACATCCACGTCACCCTTCATAGATAACATATCATCCATGTGCATTACTTTCGCACCCTCAGTCGCAACTTTGACAGACGCAGGATCTCTTCTTGTAAAAACTGCCGCCAGTTCCATGTCCTCATTTCTCTTAATTGCCTGCTCAACGCCACGGCCAATATTACCATAACCTACAATACCAATTCTAATCTTACTCATATTTCCTCCTTTGGGGACGGGGTTTTTTCAAAAAAACCCCGTCCCCAATTAAATTGTGTAATTATTTAAACTGCCTTTTTCCGCTTCTTACAGCGATTGTTAACCTGTCCCTTTTTGAATTGTGCTTCATCGTACACAAAATTTTTAAGTTCTGTATATTAGCAAATCTCTGCTCCTGCCGGCATTGCTTTTTCCGGTGTCATCAGGGCCAGATTTCCTTCTGCATCTTCTGCGCACAGAAGCATTCCTTCTGAAAGTACTCCTGCAAGTTTTGCCGGCTTCAGGTTCACAAGTACCATAACTTTCTTGCCGACCATTTCTTCTGGTGTATAGTGTTTGCGGATTCCGGATACAATCTGTTTTACCTGGCTTCCGATTTTTACCTGTGAGCACAGTAATTTCTTAGATTTCGGGACTGCCTCGCATGAGATGATCTCACCTACCTGGAACTGCATTTTTCCGAAGTCGTCAAATGTAATTTCTGGTTTTGCATCAATATCGATTACTGTCTCTTCTTCCCCATCTGCCTGATTCTCTTTCTCTTCTGCTGTCATCTGTGGGTGAAGTTCTTCTACTTTCTTCATTACTTCTTCTACGTCTAATCTTGCGAAAAGAATTTCCGGCTTTTCTGTCACTTTTCCGTCACCAAGTTGTGCAAGAATCTTCTCAGATGTTTCTGGCATGAAGGACTCCAGAAGTCTTGCGCCTGTTTTGATGCTCTCAATCAGATTATAGAGCACTGTCTCCAGACGGTCTTTCTTAGCCTCTTCTTTTGCAAGTGCCCACGGCATTGTCTCGTCGATATATTTGTTGCAGCGTTTGAAGAGTACGAAAATCTCTGTGATCGCATCTGCCACACGCAGCTCGTCCATCTTAGCTTCCACTCTTTTTGGCGTATCCTCTGTGATTGCTTTCAGATCCGCATCAACTGCTTTGTCTTCTTCTGTCTCAGCAACACCTTTATTCGTCACCGTTCCGCCAAAGTATTTATTTGTCATAGAAATGGTTCTGTTGACCAGATTTCCAAGTGTATTTGCCAGATCGGAATTCATACGCTCTACCATAAGCTCCCAGGAAATAACTCCGTCATTCTCAAATGGCATCTCATGAAGTACGAAGTAACGTACTGCGTCAACTCCGAAGAAATCTACCAATTCATCAGCATACAATACATTTCCCTTGGATTTACTCATCTTACCATCGCCCTGCAGAAGCCATGGATGTCCAAATACTTGTTTTGGAAGTGGAAGATCCAGTGCCATCAGGAAGATTGGCCAGTAAATGGTGTGGAAACGGATAATATCCTTTCCGATCAAATGTAAATCTGCAGGCCAGTTTTTCTTGAACTGCTCTGTGCTGTTTCCATCACAATCGTATCCGATTCCTGTGATGTAGTTTGTCAAGGCATCCAGCCATACATACACAACATGCTTTGGATCAAAGTCAACCGGAATTCCCCATGTGAAGGATGTTCTGGACACGCACAGATCCTGAAGACCTGGAAGAAGGAAATTGTTCATCATCTCATTTTTACGAGATACAGGCTGAATAAATTCCGGATGCGTGTTGATATAGTCGATCAGACGGTCAGCGTATTTGCTCATTTTGAAGAAATATGCTTCTTCCTTCGCTGGTTTACATTCGCGTCCACAATCCGGACATTTTCCGTCTACTAACTGAGACTCTGTCCAAAAGGACTCACAAGGAGTACAGTACATTCCCTCGTATGAACTCTTATAAATATCTCCCTGATCGTACAGTCTTTTGAAAATTTTCTTGACCTGTGCTTCATGATCCTCATCAGTCGTACGGATAAATTTGTCATAGGAAGTATTCATTAAATCCCAGATCTTCTTAATCTCTCCCGCTGCATTGTCAACGAACTGTTTTGGTGTAATACCGGCCTCGTCCGCTTTCAGTTCAATTTTCTGACCATGCTCGTCAGTTCCTGTCTGGAAAAATACATCGTATCCCTGACTTCTTTTGTATCTTGCAATTGCATCTGCAAGAACGATCTCATAAGTATTACCAATATGCGGTTTGCCTGATGCATAAGCAATCGCTGTAGTAATATAATACTTTCCTTTGTTGCATTTCTCACACATATTCTTCTCTCCTTCTATAATCTTAATTTTTCATTATTTAATGATAATTTTTGTCACATCCTGCCGGTGGCTTTTTGTATAGGTAGGAAATGCAATTTCCTACCTATACAAAAAAACCGCCTTCTCATACTGAGAAGGCGGGATATTCCGCGTTACCACTTCTTTTCGCTCTATCCTCACGGATCAGAACCTCATCGAGTGCCATCTACACTCTTTCGCTGTAATGGGCGAATCCCATTAAGTGCTAAATTCCTGACCTGTCTGCCACTCTTCACACTCACTGCTCCAAAGCCATCTTCCGCTTGTTCCAATCCGCCCTTCTCAGCTTAACCGGGGCTTCTCTGTAGAATCTTTCCAACCGTACTCTCTTTTTCCACGCATTTTCTGTTTCATTTTCAATATTCAGCAATTTCCATAAATCATTCTGGCTATCTTATGAATATTTACATCTCTTTTATATAGATATAAAAGAATTTCAACGTAAAAATCGTAGCACAGTAAGGACTGGCATGTCAAGCCTTTTATATAGCTTTCCTATGGCCAGCTATTAATACCCTGCCATTAATACCCTGCCATTAATACCCTGCCATTAATACCCCCGGCTATTAAATACTTTGTTTTGTCTAATTTATTCGCCTGGGAACATAGTTGCTTCCAGTGTCTCCATCTCCGATTCTTCGATTCCGTATGCCCCATCCTTGTCCGCTGTTACATGAACTTCCAATGTCGTCTCATCACCGTAAGAGTTTGCTTCCATCGCACGGTTCAGGCTCTCAACTAAAATATCCATAAGCACATCTGTCTGTGTCGGATCTTTTCCCTGATCTGCATACTCTGTTGCAATATCATTTACATAATTGGAAGAATTACGGAATACATCTGATGGCTTGATCACTACAGTTACTACATAGCTGTCATCATCCTGTTTCTTGGCATCTTTTACTGTGAAATCTGCCAGATCATAGGCCTTATCAGCTACCTCTATGTATTTATCCATCATCTCATCACTAACGTCCATTCCTGAAAATGCGCTCTCGATCTGAGTTCTCATACCTTCTGTCACTTCTTTTTTCGCATCACTCTCAGAAATTCCACGGTATTCAGCATATTTATCATACTGCGCATGATAATTTGCATCTAATACCGATTTTGTGTATCCTGCTGCATCAAAATCTTTGCCACATGCAGTCAGCCCCATACACATCAGTACCGCCATCCCCAAAGCCAATACTCTTTTCATTCTCTTCATACCTTTTTCCTCCTCATTTTGAGTTTTTTTCAAATCTATTCTATGTTCAGTCTAACATACCCCTATAAAACCCGCAACTACTTAAACCTCTCTTTTATCCTCTCAGGAACATCATGCCCTCTTCCGTAAGTTCCAGATAATCCGGCATTCCTTTCTCTCCGATTTTTTCCAGCTTTTCTCTCTGAAGAAACCAGCAGATTGTCTGTTTATTCTGATTTTCTTCCCCCTCCGGGTAAAGGTAATAATTTCTTTCGAAAGGAAGTGCTGCCTCACTTTCAACAGTTATCTTCAGACAGTTCTCCTTTCGCTTTCCCCACACCGGCACAAAATCATGAGCCCGATACCCAAACCAGGTTGCCTGTTCATCAATCTCCTGATTTGTATGTAATGTAATTCCCCAGTCAAGGATCTCTGCCGTATGTACATCTACACGTTTTATTCTGGAAAAGTTCTTACAGCCGGTCAGTTTTGCAGCCTCTTTATATACAGGCTTCGCAAATATTTCTTTCGTTTCTCCATAAATGACCGGTTTCCCCTGATCCATGATCAACAGTTCCTCGCTGAAACGATAAATTTCGTCTCTGCTGTGCGATACCATAATAACAGTTCCGTCATAATCCTTCAGCATCTCGATCAGTTCCTGCTGAAGCCGGTCTTTTAAAAATACGTCCAATGCGGAAAATGGTTCATCCAACAGAATGACATCCGGCTCATACGCCATGATCCTCGCCAGTGCAACTCTTTGCTGCTGCCCACCGGAAAGCTGTCCCGGCAACCGGTCAGCAAGTCCTGTCAGCTCAAATTTTTCAATCATTTCCTGTACTTTTTTTTGCTTTTCTTCCTTGCTGCCTTTCAGACCTGCCGCAATATTTTTTGCAACTGTCATAGTTGGAAACAACGCATAATTCTGAAAGAGGTAGCCGACATTTCTTTTCTGTGGTTTTAAATCCACTTTATTGGCCGAATCAAGCAGCACCTTATCATCAATCTGTATCATTCCAAAATCCGGTGTCTCAATCCCCGCGATACTCTTAAGCGTCATGCTTTTTCCACAACCAGATGCTCCCAGAATCCCGATTCGTTTCGATTCTGTCTGAAAATGTATATCAAGACTGAATTCTCCCAGTTTTCTCTTAATATCTACTTTAATTCCCATTTTTTATCCTTCCCGCATCTTTCCACAATTTCCCGTACAATCCCATGCATTCTCCATCCACAATTTCTTTTTGTCGTATGCCTGGCGACTCAAACAACATACAGAGGATGCAGTATGTTATTTAACCGGATCTACCAGCGTTTGATATTCTTCATCTTTGTGCCGGATATAAAATTCATGGAAAAAATTACAAGAAATGCGATGAGCATAACGATCGCTACCCATACTCCCGCTGTTGCATAATCTCCATCCTGAATGACCATAGCAATTTTCTGAGAAATCGTTCCCGTCTTTCCGGGAATATTTCCAGCCAGCATAGATGTTGCTCCGTACTCTCCAAGGGCTCTTGCAAATGTAAGAATGGTTCCGGATGCAATTCCAGGTCCTGCACTTGGAATCACAACTTTCCAGAAAATCCGGATGTCAGACATACCAAGTGTGCGCCCTGCATAAATCAAATTGACATCTAACTGTTCAAAAGCAGCTCTTGCATTACGATACATTAGCGGAAATGCGATAACGGTTGCTGCAATAATACAACCAAGCCATGACTGCACGACCTTAATATCAAATGTCTCATACAAAAAAATTCCAAATGGTCTTCTTTTACTAAAGATCAAAAGCAGGAAGAAACCTGCGACAGTCGGTGGCAGTACCATCGGCAGTGTCAGTATTCCATCAATGACCGCCTTCTTGCCCGGTGTTGTCTTTACCACTTTTCTCGCCGCATAAATTCCTAAAAAGAATGATATAAAAGTCGCCACGATTCCTGTTTTTAATGATATAAAAAGCGGGCTCCAGTCCAGATTTTTAATAATCGATTCCATTGCATCCATCTATATTCCTCCTTCGACTTCAAGAATGTCCCTGACCTGTTTTGAGACAGGAAAGGGACTTTTTTTGCTTTTTTAATTTCCAGTCAACTTTTTGCTGGCTTAGGAAAGATATTTCTTACTCTACATCTGTATCGAAATAGTATTTCTGGAAAATTGTTTTTGCTTTATCAGATGTTACAAAATCGATGAAATCTTTTGCTTCTGAGACTTCTGCATCACTTGCTTCGTCATTTTTAACCTGAGCAATCGGGTAGATTACATTTCCTGTAAGATCATAGCTTACTGTCTGAAGGATATTAAGCTCATCCTCATATCCATATGTATCAGAATAGTATGTTGTACCAACTTCACAAGATCCCTCTACAACTGCTGCCAATACTTTACTTACGTTATCCTGCTCGCTGATTTCAACTCCGCCAAGTGCCTCAGATACTGTCTCTGTAGGAATTGTGGATACATCGTCAACTTTATCAAGGATTCCAAGGTTTACAAGTGCCTGTCTTGTATATTTTCCAACCGGTACGCTTCCACCTGCAAGAGCGATGCTGGAAGCCTCTTTTAAGGTCTCAAGTCCGGTAACCTTTGTTCCACTGTCTTTACGTGTTACAACTACGACCTGGTTGTTTACAACGTTCTTACGTGTGCCGTCAACTACAAGTCCGTCTGTCTTCTCCAGCTGATCCATCTGTTTCTGAGCTGCTGAAAAGAATACATCACACGCATATCCTTCCTCGATCTGTGTAAGCAGTGTTCCTGAACTATCTGCATTAAATGTAATCTTCACATTTGGATGATCTTTCTGATACTCTGTTGCGACTTCATCCATAACTTTGCTCAAGCTGGCGGCAATAAATACCTGAAGCTCTACATCCTCTGCATCATCAGCCTTCGCCTCTGTTTTTGTCTCCTCTTTTTTGTCATCTTTGCTGTCGGATTTACTTCCGCATGCTGCGAGTCCTAATACCATAGACATTGCAAGTAATGTTGCTAATACTCTTTTTTTCATCTCGTTTCTCCCTTCTTTTGGATTAGCATAATGACTGTTTTTAAAAATCGATTTGTTTTACAAAAACAATCGGTGTTATAAATAATATAGCGGTCGTTTATGCGTGTTTACACATTTTCATGTCTGCTCTCACATGCAACCGCTATTATTATCCTCACTGATATCATGAATTATCAGCTATTTCCACATTCACCATCTGTGCCACGCAAAATTCCAAGTCCATGTCCCAGATGTGGCAATACATACTCCAGACTCTCTTTTACAGCCTTCGGGCTTCCCGGAAGATTGACGATCAACGTCTTTTTTCGAATTCCGGATACAGCCCGGCTTAACATTGCTCTTCCGGTAATAGAAAGTGAATACTGACGGATCGCATCTGCAATTCCCATCGCCATGCGGTCACAGACTGCCTGTGTTGCCTCTGGTGTCACATCTCTTTCTGCAAATCCGGTCCCACCTGTCGTAAAGATCACATTGACCTGTCTCTGGTCTGCCAGTCTCATAAGCTGATGCTTCAAAGGCTGCTCTCCGTCCGGAAGCAGTAATGTCTCTATCACGTCATATCCTTCCTTCATAAGCATCTCCTGAATCAATGGACCACTCTTATCCTCCCGCTCTCCTGCAGCACCTTTATCACTCAAAGTAATAACCGCCGCCGTAAACGGACGATCTTTTTCTAATGGAAGCATTGTGATCTCATCACCAGCCTTAATCTCGCCGCCTTTCAGAACCCTTGTGAACACACCTTCTCTTGGCATGATACAATCACCCATAGCCTTGTAGATTGCACAGTGGCTATGGCATTCTTTTCCAATCTGCGTCAATTCCAAAATTGCTTCTCCAATCTGAAATTTCGTTCCTACCGGGACTTTACTCAGATCAAACCCTTCCACAACAAGATTCTCTCCGAATGCTCCAAAGTCTACGTCCGCACCTTTCTCTCGAAATGCTTCAATCTTTTCAAATGAAAGCATACTCACCTGACGGTGCCATTTCCCCACATGGGCATCTCCTTCAATTCCCCATTCTTCCACCAGTCTTGCAGACTCGATCGGTTTTTTCTGGGTTCCTTTTTTCTCACTAATACAAATTGCTAATATCTTTCCCACAGCTCTATCCCCCAATTTGACTCATTTTCTTATCTTCTGTAATTTCACTTAAATTTTCAAAACGGTGGCTTTTCGGCTTTAACTGAATTGCCTCCGTGATTGCCTGATACAAACATTCCAATGTTTCTTGATCTGCCATTGTTGTTCCGCATCTCTGCGGCTTTTCATGCCTGTCAAAAATATCCTTCAGCTCCACGCCTTTTCCATAGCACAGACAAGGTTTTAAACACCCTTGCGCCGTCATGCGTATCCGGTTACAATACTGACAGAATTTTCCATGAAGTGCACTGATAAATCCTACACTTCCCTGTCCTCCCGGAAGCTTCACATAAACTGCCGGTCCATTTCCATGAATCTGTCGATCTTCCTGAATATCAGGATATTGTTTCTTTAACTCTTCCAAAATGTCTTCATTGTAAATCGTCTCAAACTTTTTTCCAAGCCCAATCGGCATCATCTCAATAAAACGTACATCCAGCTTTTTCTCCAGCGTCAATCTTGCAAGTGCCAGAAATTCATCCTCATTCATGCCTTTTTGAAGTACACTGTTGATTTTCACCGGGATTCCGGCATCTACTGCCTGATCCACACTTTCCAGCACCCTGAAAAGTTCGTCCCGTCCGGTAATTACCTGATAACGTTCCCGGTTCAGTGTATCCAGACTAATATTCACCGCATCCAGCCCATTTTTCAATAGTTCTGGCAAATATTTTGACAGCAGGACACCATTCGTAGTCATTGTTACCTGCTCTACTCCCGGAATCTTCTTAATCTTTCCAATCAATTCCGGACACCCCAGTCTTACCAGCGGTTCTCCTCCTGTAATTTTGAATTTACGGATTCCGGCCTTTGCAGCCGCCTGACAGACCATCTCAATTTCTTCGTAAGAAAGAATGTTCTTCATCGGAACTAATTCTACTCCTTCCGGCATACAATACCGACACCGGAGATTACACCGATCCGTAATGGAAATTCTCATATAATCTATTATTCTTCCATACTGATCCTTCATAAATCTTTAAACTTCCTCCAACAATACCTTTACTTTACCACCACACACCATGCCTTCTTCCTCGGCATCTTCACCAGTCATATCCACATGCACGATTTGTGGCGCTTTTGCGCATCCTCGCAGTATTAATAACGCTTTGCTGACAATCGCGGCTTCAATACAGCCGCCCCCAATAGTGTCTACACATCGTCCGTCTTCCATTATCAACATCTTCGTTCCAATACTTCTTGGCGCACTTCCTTTTCGTTCGACTATCGTCGCCAATATCTTTTTCTGATCCTCACATTTCACGATTGCATCCCGGATTTCATTCGAATAACCGGCTCCTCGTTTATCCTGATTCTTGACCTGTATAATTTCTGCCATAATGGATATTGCGATTTCTTCCGGTGTCTCCGCCTTTATATCCAGGCCGATTGGAGAATGTAACTGACTGATCACCTGTGGATCGGCTCCATTTTCAAGAACACTATGTTTTACCTGTGCCACTCTTCTGTGGCTTCCCATCATTCCAATGTACGCATGTGGTTTTCTTACAATACTTTCCAGACAGATCCGATCATACACATGTCCGCGGGTAACGATTACAAAAAACGTATCTGAATCACCGGGAATCTGTTCCAGTCCCGCTTCAAATGTATCACAAATAACTTTGTCTGCTCCTGCTCTTCTGGCGTTATCTGCAAATTTCGGTCTGTCTTCCAGTACTGTTACATAACATCCAATCTGTCTGCCAAGCTGAATAATCGGCATGGAAACATGTCCCCCACCACAGATCACGATTTTCTTCTGTCCACCTATAACTTCACCAAATATTTTTTCGCCATCAACAAGCGCTATACCATTTACTTCTAACTGCTCTATCTGCTGGTCATGCTGTTCTAAAAATCCCCCTGCAACAGATGCCCATACCAGCTTTCCATTCGATACAAGCGCTTTTTCCCCAAGCACCTCTCCTGTCAGTCCTGTCAAAACGATATTTTTACTCTCTGGCTGCAGTTGTTTTAATTTTTGTAAGAATTCCCACATCTGCACTCACCTACTTTCCAAATCCGCAATTCGGGAAAGTACAGACCGGACAATTCAAGCATAAGCCGCCTTCTCCCAGTGTATCAATATCTGCTTTTTTCAGAATCTCTCCAGCCACGATCCGTGGCAGAACCAAATCAAAAATAGTCCGTTTCGCATACATAACGCATCCCGGAAGACCAATGACGGGTCTTTTTTTCTCTCCATAGTAGGACAGCAAGAACATGGCTCCCGGAAGTACAGGTGCTCCGTAAGTCACGATCTCAGCACCTGTATTCTTAATCGCAAGCGGAGTACGATCATCTGGATCCACACTCATTCCGCCTGTACAAAGCACCATATCCACCCCTTCATCCAAAAATTTCTGAATAGCCGCTGTAATATGTTCATGGTTATCATCACTTACTACATGCCCGACGACCTCTGCTCCATATTCTTTCAATTTTTCGATAATAACCGGTGTAAATGTATCTTTGATTCTTCCGTAAAATACTTCGTTTCCAGTATTTACAATTGCAGCTTTCATCTTTTTAAATGGAATCAGCTCAAAAATCGGTTCTTCACCAGCTGCTTTTTTTGCACGCTCCATTTTTTCTTTTTCAATAACAAGAGGAATAATCCTTGTCCCGGCAATCTTATCGCCCTTTTTTACCGGAAAGTTTCCATGACGACAGGCAATCATCATTTCACCAAGCGCATTTACTGCATTCAATCGCTCTGTATCAACCTTTAAAAGACCGTCACACTCCGCGATCAGTTCAATTTTTCCTTCTTTGATTTCCGATGGGATCATGTGCTCATTTGCACACATATCATACAAGATCTTAGCCGCATCATTTTCATGAAGCATATTCTCATTATTCTCCCAAATGTAAATGTGATCTTTTCCCACACTTAAAAGTACCGGTATGTCTTCCTCTGTAATAATATGGCCTTTTCGAAATACGGCATCCTTCGTAACGCCTTTGATAATTTGTGTGATGTCATGGCACAATACCTGCCCCACTGCATCTTCCGTTCGCATTAATTTCATTTTATCCATTCCCTTCGAATATTTTTTCAAAACTATTCGCAGTTTAAAAAAATATTTTTATAACATTTCTCAGTTATTTTAATATCAATTTTTTTGATATTAAAATAGGGATTTTTCACCTTTTATCTAAGGTAAACAAATCCCCGTTGATCGCAATCAAATTTATATAATAATATTATAGCAAAACAGACTTTTTTGTCAACCAATTCGTCACATTCTTCAGTCATTCAAAATTCACAAATTCTTTTATCCTGTCCCTCGCATCATTTCTTATAGGATATGTTTTTCTCCATTGAAATGCTCCATGATTGCTTCCAGCACCCCGCCACCGATTGCTCTGGCTTTATCCGAAATTGTATAGCAATATTCTTCCTTACATCTGGCATCAATATCTCCACACTTCATGCCAATTGTAACATTTACCCCTGGCTGCAGCATTCCCCGGACAATACCACTCATCAACGCTCGGACAGATTTTCCACCGCTATAAGCAACAATCTGATCTTTTTCCACATGATCACCGATTTTAACCACAGGCTCATAAAGTCCGTCTGCCGATGCACGGATGATCCTTTCAATAGAATATCCTCCTATTTCTGCCGGGATTCCTGTATTCGGAATTGCACAGCCTTCATGGATCACTTTACCAAGATTATGTCCTCTCATAGTCTCCACTACTACGTGGCAGTCTTTTCCAGCGGTAAATCCAGGTCCGACCCCAATTACAAATTCAGCAGCGTCTATCGTTGTTCCCAGATTTTTTTTTGCCAGTATTGCATCTACAACTACATCTGCCTTATACTCTTTCAGATACTTAAGTCCTGGATCCACAAGAAGCGGTATATACCCCTTTTTTATTCTATCATCTATCTGTTCCGGTCCGTCAGTCAGTTTCGCAGTAACATGTTCTACTTCTGCATTTCCTTCATACACTGCTCTAGAAAATGCAATTGTCCGTCGTACAGTCAATGGAACTTTCGTCTCTGTCATAATAATTTCAAATCCGCATTTATATAGGCGATATGCAATTCCTGTAGCCAGATCTCCTGCTCCTCTTATTAAAATTCTCATGCGCCAGTCTTCTTTCCCTTTTTGTGATTATCTGCTCGTCCCCTGTAGAAGTGCTTTCGACTTAATTAAAATAATTCACCGTCTTGAAAAACATCTTTATAAATGTCCTGAGCTGCCGCTTCAACACGTTCCCTGTAAAGTTCATATTTTTCAAGAAGCATATGCCCACGCTCAGTTATATAGGCTTCGCCACCATTCTTTCCACCGCTCATGCGCTCCACGATCTTCCAGCCAGTCTCTTCCTCCGCTGTATGGATGAGCTTCCAGCCTTTACTGTAAGACATACCGGTCTTTGCGCAGGCCTCCCGCACAGAACCCAGACGATCGATCTGAGTCAGAAGTGTTACAACACCCGGTCCAAAAAAAGAACGATTCACTGCAAGGCTTACTTTCACATGACCTCGTATCTGCTTCTCTGCAAATATCTGCCGTCTTTCTTCATATTCCTGTGCCGATGTCACCTTCACAAGAATCCCTTCATTCTCAACCTCTATATGCGCGATCCGATAACCGAACTGCTTCCAGAAAGCCGCCACACCGGTACTTCTGACGGTTCCTTCTGCCATCTCTGCGCTCTCTTCAATCTGTTGTTCCAGTTTTTTGCAGATATTTCTTGCGCATGCCTGACTGATACAAATCAAGTCGCCAAACATACCTCCATATACTGCACCAAGCAATTCTGCCTGACGCTTCTGCATCATTACCAATATATCCGGTTGAAAAAAAGGAAAACGAATATCTCCGACAAAAATACGTTCGCATGTATCCGATAGATAAGAAAGTCCCTTCAGAACTGCTAAATCAAAGGAATCTGACTCTATATCCAAAAATGTAACCCCGCGACGATGCAATGTCTGCTCTATCTTATCTGCCATTCCATCCCGTGTGACCAGAGCAATGTCTGCCACACCCGCACGTTGATAGCTTACAATCATCTGTTCGAAAATGGTCGGTCTCTTCATCTCAAGAAACTTTTCCATCTCCTCATCTGGTATCCCGACTCCGGCCACCAATATTACTGCGCCTATCTTCATCTGTCCCACCATTTCTAATATGTAATAAAATTATTATAGCAATAACCTCTTATTTGTCAACGAATTTAGCTCTCCCCTAACTTCCCTAGTTCTGGCACGGTCTTGCTTTCTGACCGTCAATCTTTTCGTTTCTGATCTCACCACTTTTTCCGCCACTTTTATGACAAAGATAAATCTCTCCGATTTCCATAGATTTATCGATGGCTTTACACATATCGTATACAGTAAGAAGTGCCACACTGACACCTGTGAGGGCTTCCATCTCCACGCCTGTCTTCCCGGTCACTTTTACTGTACAATAACAGTCAATTGCACATTCCTCTGGTTTCATCTCGAAATTCACACGGCATTTTGTGATTGGAAGAATATGGCACATCGGAATCAGTTCGGAAGTTCTCTTTGCACCCATAATTCCGGCAGTTGTTGCCACTCCGAGCACGTCCCCCTTTCCGACTGTTCCGGCTTCAATCGCATCGTAGACTTCCCTGCTCACCAGGATGCGTCCTTTTGCCGTAGCCTCCCGGACTGTGTCATTTTTCTCCGTAACATCGACCATGATTGCTTTTCCATTTTCATCAAAATGTGTTAGCTGCATTTTCTAACTCCTTTCAAATGTGATTTTCTGTAAATTCACTACACATTTTACAAAAATCACTTTTTTTCAAGAATGCCTCGGCATTTTTTCTATGTCATGTATTCCATGATAACACATTTTCTCCGAACTCTGTTCATAAATATTATAGAAAGGCACTGAAAGGATTCTTTGTATGTCTCTTTATAAAAAACGGCACTTTCTATTGGTTGGTTTTATGTCCGGCCTGCTGATTTTTGCGCTGCTTCTAAGTGCGATTGTTGGTGGAACTTCAGCTTTGGATATGAATTCCCGCTTCGACCGATACGTGGAGGAACTATTTAGGCAGGAGGTGTCTGCGAATACGATCACGCTTCATTACACAGTAAAAGATCCGGAATCTTATGGAATTCAAAATCCACCTGTCTCTTGTGGATACGCCGGAACAGACTCGGCGCTTATATGTGCTTCTGCGGAAAATGCTCTTGCAAGCCTTCATCAGTTCAAACGGAACAAGCTGTCTGATTATAATAAGCTGACTTACGACATTCTTGAACACTCTTATACCTCTTCTTTGGAAATGGGGCCGTATCTTTTATATGAAGAACCTCTCACACCACTTACCGGTACTCAGGCACAGCTTCCTATTCTTCTGTCAGAATATCGTTTTTATAATACTGACGATATTGACACTTACCTGAAACTTCTGACTACCATTCCCGATTATTTCCAATCTATTCTCACATTTGAGAAAGCAAAAAGCAACGCCGGACTTTTCATGGCTTCCTACGTCGCCGACGACATTATCACGGAATGTCAGACATTTGCCACCATGGAAAATAACTATCTTTATGCCACATTTGATTCTAAAATTGACGCTTTGAATTTGCCTGCTGTAACTTCTGAAGATTATA
Organism: Dorea sp. AGR2135; assembly: GCF_000420885.1. Classification (NCBI taxonomy): domain Bacteria; kingdom Bacillati; phylum Bacillota; class Clostridia; order Lachnospirales; family Lachnospiraceae; genus Dorea; species Dorea sp. AGR2135. The sequence continues at coordinate 102,262 of NZ_ATVU01000005.1, forward strand.
AGAAACAAAATCGTGACGCCGTTTTAAATTACGTTCTTCCGGCGTTCACTTTTCTTAGTGACGGACTCCAAAATCTTCGTGATACCGGAAACAACAAACGGGGACTCTGTTATCTTCCTGATGGAAAAAAATATTATGAACTCTCAGTAAAAGAACAGACCGGTTCTGCCAGAACCATTCCACAGCTTCAGAAACTTGCACAAAGACAAATTCAAAGTGACCTGCTAACGATGCAGAAATTATTAAACAATTCCAGTTTCCATAAGAACTCTGAAGCTCATTCCGGCTCTGTACAAGGTACCACGCCGGGAGCAGCTTCTGATTTATTCAAAGGTCACGGTACCGAATTTTCTTCCGATGATCCGGTCAACATTTTAAATACGCTGCAAGATAAAATATCCGGCTCATTCCCAGAACCTCCAAAAGTTTCTTTCGAAATAAAATATGTTCAGGAAGCTATGGAAGAATATTTAAGTCCTGCTTTTTACATGATTCCGCCAATTGATAACAGTGGCGAAAACGTCATCTATATTAATCCCGGACACATTTCTGATGACCTGACTCTCTTTACAACTCTGGCACACGAAGGTTATCCGGGGCATTTATATCAAACGGTCTACTACTCCGCCACCAAACACCCTCCGATTCGAGATCTTCTGTCATTTGGCGGATATACCGAAGGTTGGGCTACATATTGTGAAATGCTGAGTTATTACTATTCCCCGCTTTCTCATGATACGGCAACACTTCTCCAACATAATGCCTCCATCATTCTCGGACTTTACGCCCTCGCCGATATGGGCATCCACTATGACGGCTGGACTCTTGCTGAAACAGTTGCCTTTTTCCGAACCTATGGAATCACGAATGAAAAGACAATCGAGGACATTTTTGATCTGATTGTCGCAGATCCCGGCAATTATCTCAAATATTACATCGGATACGTGGAATTTCTGGAATTAAAAAAACTGGCAATAAAAACCTGGGGAGATGATTTTACCCAGAATCAGTTCCACCAATGCATCCTCGATACCGGACCGGCGCCATTTGAAATTCTACAGAAGCAAATTAAAAATGCGTATTAGCGGAAGAGTTTCAGGGGAAAGTTTCAAGGGAAGATTTGACTCATGCGAGTCAAATCTTCCCCTCAATCATATCCAGATATTCTCCTTTATCGATATGCATCATACTTACCTGATTCTGATATCTTCTAAATCCGTACACACTGTCTACATTTCGGATCAAGGACTGCAGCCGCTCGTCCGGTACGCACACAATCAACTGTAATTCCAGTTCTCTTGCGTAGTGCAGGCAGACTTCGCTTCGTTCTTTGTCCATTTTGGAAAATGCTTCATCCAAAAGTACCAGTCTTATCTTGGAATCGCGGTTTGTCTGCTGCATATAAAGCATTGCAAATCCAGCCAGAAGTGCTACATATTTCGGATTCTGTCCTTCTCCTCCGGAATCACGCCCTGCCATGTCATCGACCGCATTTTTTTTCACATTTCCATCTTCATCTTCCACTCGTTCGTACATACTGAAGGTCAGATAATTCCGGTAATCCACGTACTGCTCCATCTGCTGACGGTGCTGGCTTAAGGACTTGGCATCTTCGTCTTTCGGAGGCATGAATTTCTCCGTCAAGCGCAAGATCTGTTGCTCGTATTTCTGATAAAATGTGTCTTCGCCAAGCGTGATCTGTCCGTCGAAACCATCATCGTCTAGCACTTTGCTGTCCAATTCCGGTGCCATCAGCATCTCATAGAACTGTCCATTTTCATTTTCTGCCGGAAGAATATCAATCTGGTAAATACTGTCAGAGAATTTAATCTTTGCCAGCATACGATTGATTTCTTTCCTGTGACGGTATGCCGCTTTGATTTCACCGTGGATCGTCGCGATTACATTTTCACGAAGCGTATGGTAGATCAGATCATACTGTTTCTGAAATTCATCTTTATACTTCGGCTCAAAGTCCTGTCTGCATTGATTCAAAATCCTGTCATAAGAAACATTTTCGTGTTCTACGCCCGTCAGGCCATAGGATGGATATGCCTGATTGAACTGATTTCTCGCACGGGTCAGAAGATCACGTACTTCCTCTTCCTGCTTCATCAGCTCTTCAGATTCTTTACTTTTCTTACGTCGGTATGTCTGCTCAGATTGTATCTTTAATGCTTCCTGGACTTCAGTCTGCAGTTCTTCATTCAGTACAAATCCCTGCATCAGGAAATCCATACGATTCTGGAAATTCACAATATCCTGCTCTGCCTGTCCCTGTGTCTTGGCATAGCCCAGTATTTCTTTCTGAAGCTGTTCAGATATCTTCTCAATTTCCCGGATTTTTACTTCTAATTCTGTCTTCTGCTGATTGAGTTCCGCAGTTCTGCTTCCTTCGCGAAGCTCTCTCAGTTCCTTCTCCAACTGATCCTGTTTCTCGTAAAATGCCTGCAGTTCTTCTCCTGCCCCGGCCAGATGCAGAATCTGATCTGTGCTTTGGTTCAGCCGCTCAAATCCCTGGGCTGCTTTCAGGCTTTGCTGCATCTGCTGATCTTGCAATACTTCTTCACTCAGCTTCAGAACCTCATCTTCCATTTCACGAAGCTTTGCCTTAGAAACCTTCGTTCCAATGCAGGCATATTTTTCGTAATCATTTTTCTTCAGATGACGGAAAATGTAATTATTATAGGAATAGCAGTCGGCTGTCACACCATTTCCGGAGGCACGGAGTTCTTCCTCTGTCTCGCATTTGGCAATTCTTCCGAGATAACGGCGCAGGCACTGGTCCACGTATGGTTCTTCTGCATGAACAGCCTCATAGATCGAATTGTCATGAACTTTTGGCTCGGACTTCACAATTGCGGCCGTATCTAACAGATCTACTTCATCAATCCCACCAAGATATTGAAGCTTACGAAATACTTTCGCTGCATCAAGGGCGTACTCCGGTGCGGTCACAAGACTGTGTTTCACACGCCCCATACGACCTTCAATCGCATTTTTCCACTTCTCATCTGTAATATCAAAAAGGTCTGCGAAAATGTTGACGTGAATGGTTCTTCCATATTGTGTGCTCAGACGGTTCTGTAACTCCTGCCTTGCCTGTTTCAACTCTTTTCGGTACGGTTTGCGGTCGTTTTTCAGATCCTCCACCATTTCCTTTTTCTCTTTCAAATCCTTGCGGTTCTGACTGATTCTTGTACCGATTTCATCAACTTCTTCATTAATGCTCTCCAGCGCGTCACTTAGTTGTTTCTTTAGCTTCTCAATTGCTTCCTTTGAAACATTTCCCGACTTAATCTCATCAATCCTCTGAAGTGCCGGATTGCTCACATAGGCACTGATCTCTTCATCTTCCTCCCAGCGGACAAGTCCTTTTACAACCTCTCGCCACTGCTCACTGTTGCGGGCCAGAAGCTTGATGGTTTCCTTAAGACTCTTCAGCTCCTTCTCCTTCTGACCATAATCACTGGATTTTAGTTCCGCTTCTACCTCAACAAGTGCGTTCGTAAGCTGTGTCTTTTTCTCATTATTCTCATTCTGCTGTTTTTCTCTGGTACGAATCTTCTCATTGATATCCATAAGATCCTGACTTCTTGCCTCAATCTTCGTCTTGAAGCTTTCAATATCAATATATTTTAACACCTGTTCCACATGGATCTTATCCGCACGCGTCGTCTGAAGTGCCAGATTCTGCCGGCTGATCTCATCCAGAAGATGGATCCGATTCTCCAGGTCTTCCACACGCTCTTTGATCTCACGGTACGCACCAAGCTGGTCACTGATGGTCGAAACCGTGTCCTCCTTACTCTTCGGGAACATATAATCACGGATAAACTGACCCGTTCCATTTGTCATGCGAAGGGCAATCGCACTCTTTTCCATGGTCATCATGCGCCCCGGCTCCACATATCCAAAGATCACATCATAAACCGTTTTCAGATATGCCTCTTTTGACGGATAAAGACGATTCACATCACCTCGTCCACGATTGTCCGAAGAATCCACCCGCTTTTCCACAAGCTTTCTGAGTGCTGCAATTGTATATGGCACACCTTTCTCCGTCAGATACTCGTCCTCCGGAATTTTCCCGGAGTGGCTGAAAAATGTATACTTCCGGATATCGGTATCATTTTTTCCAACTTCGAATGCAACACCGATACAAGTGCTCACCTTCGTTCCGGTGTCAAATATCTCCAGTACGATCTGAGAGCAGAAGTCCTGTCCATCACGATTGTAAGAGCCGTCTTTCTGCGCACCTCGCAGGTAACTGAGCACACTTCGGCGGTTCTTCGCATCGTCCGCCGCCTTATTTAAAAATGTAGCGGAAATACTTCCGTACAGAACGACTTGAATGGCATCCATAACTGTTGATTTTCCAGAGCCACTCTTACCACTGAACAGATTCACATACTCATGGAACTCCATGACCTTGTGGCTGACACCGCCCCAATTATTCATCAGCATTCTTGTAAATATCTTCTTCGCCTGCTTCAACTTCTGCACCGCCTTCCTCATCAACATATTCTTTTATCAATGCCTGAATATCTACACCACTGCAATACAGATTAATTGTGCTGTAAATGTAAATCTTTGTCTGATCTTCTACGTTCTGGATCGCGCCCGGCACCTCGATGATCTGATGCTTGCTCATAACATACAGCGCATCTTTCCACTCTGCCATAGTCAGCTTCTCATTGATCAGATTCGTGTCCTTTCCATACTCACGGATCTCCGCCAGATTCGTCACAGTCGCATTCAGACCTTCCCCGAGAATCTTATCCCGATAGATTATTTTAATAAGAAGAATGATCTTCGTAGCCGTCACATTCAAACGTTCCACAGCCACGCCTTCTCCGGTCAGCCTGAAAATGTGTTCCTGCGGGTCGTGTACCAGTTCGCACCCAAGTACGGACAGATAGTCTTCTATAAATTTCCGGTGTCTCACACAGATTTCATAGTGAAGGTTATCCCTCGGCGTCAGCGTGACCGGATCATATTTTACTTGTAAAATGCATGTCTGCCGAAACAGCGCGGAAATGGTTTTCTTCAGATTCTCCGCCTCCGTCACAGACAATTCTTCCATATAATTTACCATATATTTTTCCTTATCCTTGTCTTTCTTATTATGATGTTGGGGCACAAGCCTCCATCTATGATATTTCACCTGATGATTACTGAGATTTTTTAATCATAAGCTTAGAGAATCTCAGACCATTCTCGTTCTCAAGCTCTTCTCCAACCTCAATCTCTTCCGTTCCTTCCGCAACTTCCGTAGCATCCTGCCAAACAAGAAACAGCTTTTCCAGATCTTCCATGGATTTTACTGTGTCTTTCGTCACAATAAAGTTTCCATCCTGCTCGTTTTGTTTCCGGAACTCTCGGATTTCCTTCTGCGTGTAAAGCGGCTTCAGAACATACTCATTCATTTCTTCCGAATCTGCCTGTTCTGTTACCTCTGTCACCGCCTGCGGTACAAATGCTTCTTTTTTCCGGTCCCGTCTCTGATACAGACTCTTTTCATTCATCACACGGTATGGTTCGGTCAGCTTCATTTTCTGCGACAGCTTGTCCAAAATTTCATCACGTTTTTCACTCTGAGTCAAAAGATTTACAAAGGCAATTGTCTGATCTTCCTCGACCGCGCCTTCCATCAAAATGTACCGGATTCTCGCAGCAGCCCGGCTTGCAAATACAGTCTTCTGCTCAATCAGCATATTGTATCTTCGCTCAATGGCATCAAACTCTCTGGAAATGCGGTACAACATTTCATTCGCTTCGTCACAGAGCTTCACTGCCCGCTCCAGACGGTAACGCTGAATGCTCAGCTTATTCTGCACATTTCGTTCTTCAGACTTCTCCTGCTCCTCTCGCGCCAGCTGAACTTGAATATCCATGAGCTTTTCCACAAAACCTTCGCGCCTTGTCTCATTTTCCCCAAGATTCTTCTCTATCAGCTCTTTGACCGCTTCCTTGTAACGATAAAAGCTGTCGGTTGTCGTCAAAATCGCATATTTTTGGCTGTCACTATTGTTGATTTCCTTTACAAGAACTTCCTGGATTCCTAAAAAACTTCGCTGGCTCGATAATTCATCAAAATATCCGCGCATCCCTTCCTGCATATTTGCCAGCATCTGAAGCAGGGATCTTGACGTATGCAGTGCACTTTTCAGAATGTCATTATTCTTCTCCCGATCCGAACTATATGTATAAAGGTGACTGTACACTGCCAGCACACTCTCGCGCTCCTTGCTGTCCTCATCACTATAAAGATTACGGAACAACTCCACATACAACTGACTATACTCCGGGAAAGATACTACATAGCTGTTTAGTGTTTCGTCATAGTCACGTCTAAGCCATCCCCAGTCTTCAAAATGCCGTAAACTTATCATTGCCATGTTCGACCGCGTCAAAAGCTCCCCTTCCTCATCAAAGCGCTCCTCACTCCAGTCTAACGTCATACGGGCAAGCTGCTCATTCATAATCGCCTGACACTCGCCCTCAGTCAACCCCAAAAGCGAATACGACTGGCTGCTCTCCTCGTAAACCGCCACAAGAAACTGCATATAGAATTCCATATATTTACTTCCGAATACCTTGTAAAAATCCTTCGGAATCCGACTGATCAGATTCATTCGTTCCTCCTTCACCCACAAACACACGGGATTTGCTCCTATCAGTATACCGAATTTTGCCCCTAAGAGCAACCTTTTGGGGACGTAGTTATTCTGCGTTTTCTACCGTAACTTTTCTATTTTACTACGCCCCCTAGTACTACGCTGGCCGCCAATCCGGCGAGTGTTGCCAGTAATGCCCCTGGCAGTGTGTATCTTGTTTTTGTTACTTTTGCGGTCATGAAGTAAACGCTCATGGTGTAAAATATTGTCTCTGTGCAGGACATGCTGATGGATGCCACTAGTCCCAGATAGGAATCTGTCCCGTACTCTTTGTAGACATCAAGGAGTAAACCTGTCGCTGCAGACGAGGAGAACATCTTTACTATTGTGAGTGGAACTAATTCGCCCGGGAATCCGATATATTGTGTAACTTTTCCAATCATTTGTGCCAGAAATTCCAGAAATCCGGATGCTCTTAGTACTCCGACTGCTACCATAAGCCCTACCATAGTCGGCATAATTTTGATAACAGTCAAAAATCCGTCCTTCGCTCCTTTTACAAATGTGTCATAAACTGGAATTTTCATTGTGATTCCGTAACAGATAATCCCGAATATCATGAGTGGTACAATAAAATCCGACAGGTAAAGAAATAGTTTCAATTCTTGAATTCTCCTTTTGCTTGCCCTATACTATCTGTTGTATATTATGCCAGTGTAAAGAAATCCATACCGGCATCAGAAAGGAAGTTTCCGAAATTGAATCTTTTACATAAAAATAATACAAATGCTTTACCAAAAGCAAACTCTACGGACACTCATGACTTTGGTGAGGGCAGCATCTCTGGAAATATTCTGCGTCTTGCAATTCCTATGACGCTTGCCCAGCTCATTAATGTCCTTTACAACATTATTGACCGCATTTACATCGGTCATCTCCCAGACGTGTCCACCCAGGCGTTGACCGGAATCGGTCTGACTCTGCCGGTCATTACAATCATCACCGCTTTTGCCAATCTGTTCGGTATGGGCGGCGCACCGCTTTTTTCTATGGCAAGAGGTGCCGGTGAACCTGCGCGCGCCCGGAAAATTCTCGGCAACTCCTTTTCCATGCTCCTGATTTCCGGCGGTATTCTCATGGTTTTGTGCTACCTGTCCAAGCGCCCATTGCTTTACCTGTTCGGCGCCAGTGATATTACTTATCCTTATGCAAATGCATACATCAGCCTCTACCTTATCGGCACACTTTTTGTCATGATCAGTCTTGGCATGAACAATTTTATCAACGCCCAGGGATTTGGAATGACCGGAATGCTCACCGTCTCCATCGGTGCTGTCCTGAACCTGATCCTGGACCCGCTTTTTATCTTCGTTCTCCATATGGGAGTCCGCGGAGCCGCTCTTGCGACCATCATTTCGCAAGGAATCTCTGCAATCTGGGTATTACATTTTCTAACCGGAAAGAAAGCAATCCTTACACTCTCACTTGCTTATATGAAACTGGACTTCCGATTAGTAAAGGAAATCTGTGCTCTTGGACTTGCCGGATTTATTATGGCGATTACAAATGGATCGGTACAGATTGTCTGTAACGCAACTCTTTCCAGATACGGTGGTGACCTGTACGTTGGAATCATGACCGTTATTAACTCCGTCCGGGAAATCATTACTATGCCGGTCACCGGTCTTACAAGTGGTGCGCAACCTGTCATGAGCTTTAACTACGGTGCCGGGAAACATGCGCGTGTAAAATCAGCAATCAAATTTACAACGATTGTCTGTATCTTATTTTCCTGTTTTATGTGGGCATTACTGCTCGCCTTCCCACGCTTCTTCATTCACATGTTCAACAGAGAATCGGAATTGTTAGCCGAAGGCGTACCTGCGATGCATTTATATTTCTTTGGAATCTTTATGATGTCGCTGCAGTTTGCCGGACAGTCCACATTTACTGCACTGGGAAAAGCAAAACAAGCCGTATTCTTCTCCCTGCTGCGAAAGGCAATCATCGTTATTCCACTGACACTGTGGCTTCCGACTGTAGGCGGACTTGGAACAAATGGAGTCTTTCTTGCCGAGCCGGTTTCCAACTTCATCGGCGGAACCGCCTGCTTTGTCACGATGATTTTTACCGTATGGAGAAAACTGGATGATTCTCTAAAATAATATGACATACTTATTACACAAACCTCATAGTTTTTATAAAGCGAAAACTATGAGGTTTTCTTATGCTCAATTATCTCTGGGCCGGTATGATGATGCTTGGGATTATCTACGCCGCATTTACCGGACGCATGCCCGACATCACCAATGCCGCACTGGATTCTTCCAAGGAAGCAATCACGCTATGCATTACTATGATCGGTATCATGTCCTTCTGGGTAGGGCTTATGGAAATTGCAACAAAAGCCGGCATCATCGAACAGCTTTCTCGAAAGTTGAAGCCACTGATTCATTTCCTGTTTCCAAATCTTCCGGACAATCACCCTGCTGCCACCCACATCACCACGAATATCATTGCTAACATTCTGGGACTTGGCTGGGCTGCGACACCTGCCGGACTGAACGCAATGGAAGAACTGAAAAATCTGGAAGACGACCGCCGCAAATACCACCTCCCGGGAAAAGTACGCGCTCCCGGAACCGCCAGCAATGAAATGTGCACATTTCTTATCATTAATATATCATCCCTGCAGCTCATTCCTGTAAATGTCATTGCCTACCGCAGTCAGTACGGCAGTATCAACCCTGCTGCCATCGTCGGCCCCGGCATACTGGCAACCGCTGTAAGCACATTAGTGGCCATAATATATTGCAAATGTAAAGAAAAACCAGATGCTGGGCAGTAACACAGCATCTGGTCTTGTAAAATTTTTAATCAAGATGAAATTCTTCCAGCAATTTCTTTCTGTGTTCAACATCTTTTATAGCTTTCCAAATATCTTCTTCTCGATTTAATTCATGTAATTTATCATACAAATCATTAATTCTCTCTTCGCCTTCTTCAAAGCCTTCCTGCCTGCTTTCTTCTCGTTCCTGCCTCATATGTTCTTCTTCATCATACTCAAATATGCTCACCCTTAACACCTCAGCTCTGTTCTTCCTTAAAAACTCCGCAAGAATACCCTTTTTTATACATTCATCAATTGCCTTTTCCACTGCTTCCGGAAATGGCATTTCCTGCTGATATTTGCGGACTGTATCTACAAATTTCACATATTGATATAATGTCGGACTTCTTTCTATCATTTCCTCATTATATCCAGGATTTATATTTACAAAGCGAATCTTTAACTCCAAATCTAAATCTTCAGATTTACTTTCATAAGCATCGGATAAACGTAAAACACTTTGTTCCGGCATCTTGTCCCTTCCATTATAGAATACCACAAATCTCGGTTCGGGAATCTTAATTAACTTCCGTCTATACAGATTATCCCCAAATACATATGCCATATAAATATTTCTAAAAATCCCTTCTGCTTGTTCATTGTGGTAATTCAAGCATTGAAAATTCCTAGAAAATATATTGAAATTAGAAATGGTACAAACCTTCAAGATCTTGGAAATATAATGCTTGAAAGAATTGTACCACAATCGATATATTATGTCTAGATATTTTTCTAAAATTAATATAGTCAAAATTGTATCTGAATTTACAACTTAACATTTTAATTTTTTTGTAATTCAGTTTACATTCCCACATATAATTTCTTTTTAATAATTGAATAATCGATTATTACATTTATGAATTGAAAAGGAGATTTTATTATGGGAACTTTATTTGTAAACAAAAGCGGTCGTGCCTTTAAAATCACACGAACAAACGGAGGATCTGATGTTATCGGAACGCTTCCAGTAAATGCCATTTTTGCATGGACAGATTCCTGGGCTGGAAACGGCGCTGGAGCCGATTATCAGGGGATTTATTGCAACGGTATGTATGGTTGGATTGATGGAGCTACTGGTACCGGAGCATTTACACCTCTAACGGAATGTGGTCTATACAATGTTGACGTAGACGGTGATGGCACTGTTGAAGCTGTGTTCCAGACAAGACGTGCTGCAAAATACTATGACAAAACCGGAAAATACCTTGGAACTGTACCGAAAGGCTATTTTGTTGCTACTTCCAGCAACACTTCCGGTAAGTCTCATCCAAACTTGATGTACGTAGAGCGTTGGGGCGAAGAAGATCCTAGCAATGGACCAATGTTCATGGATACTGGCATGGATCGTTACCCAAGTTTTAGAGACTGCAATATCATCGGCAATCTTTAATATCATTGCTCAATACAAAAAATAAATGCTATTTAAGAGGCAGGGCGTTATTTCCAACGCCCTGTTTCTAAGAATTATGTTTTGTTCTATTTTTCAATTTCTCTGGTATGGGCGTTTCATAAAATCCCCATCTTGATGGATCTTTACTGGATTTAAAAGCTACTCGTTCTACCAGTGTAATTGTTCTTTTCAATATTACTTTTTTTATCTTTTCTCTCATTCTTTATCTTGTCAATTATCGTGAATAAAAATACTGCAAAAAAAGATAAGAGAATTCCTCCTTTTATCCTCTTATCTTCAAGCAATAAGACAAGCATTATCCATGTCAGTTCTCTCAGTATTACTTTTTTTTTCAATCTTTTTAGTTCTTTATCAATAACAGCTCTTTTATTGGTAATCGCAAAATTAATTAATGTAATTATCCCCATTAAACTACACACCATTAACCAATTTGAAACACAAAAAATTTGAGTGACTTTTTCTAAGCATAACACGATTGTAATATACGTCACACACCCCAATATTTCACATCTCAAATATGTTGATGCATGATATCCTCCTGTCAAAGTCCGAATTGTCGCTAATATTAAAAAATGACATATACTCAACAAAACTGTTTTCGTAATAATTCCTATTACCAATAAAAGCATTATATTAATTGCCGTTGATATTAAAACCTCTATTCCATACTGATAAACATCCTTGTCCTTATTCTTCACTAAATTTTTTTCTACTAATTTTTCAGATATATATTTTGCTTTTTTTTCTATCACGGCATTTATAATGCCATCAATACCTGTCCATATCTACTTTTAGGGATAATTTACATATCAATCATCATCATTTACATCGGCAAATATATATGGGCACAGAACATTTCGTCCTCATAATATTCTACCATACCGCCAAGTCTCTTCACTTGTTCTTCTACAATCAGATGTCCCATGCCATGCTGGTCTTTCTTGTCCTTGGTAGTTTCAAATGACGGGTTTTCTGCCAGTACCGACTGATCAATACTATTTTCTAAAAATATATTTACCTCGTCCGCTTCTCTGGCAATCTGGCAAACGATTCTCTTTTCTTTTTTATTTTTCTCACACGCCTCAATTGCATTGTCCAGCAAATTAAATAAAATACTCCCAACGCCCATATCATCAAGGCATTTCACACTTCCTGTAATATTGCATGAAATATCAATCCTTTTTTCTTTACATATAGACATCTTATTATGAAATACTGCATTTATAATCGGACTGTCTGAGTATATTGATCTAACCTCTCCAAGTTCTTCTGACACAAACTGTTTTAAATACTTGTCCAAACTTTCATACTCACCTTTCTCAAGTAAATGCTCCATATTCATGCAATGATTCTTATAATCGTGGCGAAACTTTCGCATACTCTCTTCGGAATGTTTCCACTCTTCCAGTTGTCGCTCCTGCTCCTGACTTTTTAACTCTATCAATTGATACAATTGCATTTTTTCATTTTTCTTACTAATCGTTATCATCATGTAGATAACATAACCACACAAAGCAATAATCCCCAAAAAAACAATCATAAGCAAAACAACTGTGTAATGACTGACACCTTTCTGCGAAACTGCCAGAAAGATGCACCCTTCACTTACTGTCGTAAAACCAATCATTACATTTGTAAGAACAATCTGCTCTTTAGGAAAATGTATTGTCATATAATCCAAATAAGTATATACGCCTTTATATACCAGCCATACTACGATTTTAGATACAATTGCCCCTGTTTGAAAAATCATTCCTTCATTTTCAAGAAAATCAAAAACTGACGTATTGATAATATAAGCTGTCAATTGCATAACACTTAATGTACAAATGGTGCTTATTATCTGCTCTAAGATACATATCATAAGCTTCATGCCTGCCGTTTTTTTTAAATACAGATAACTAAACAAATATGCCAGACACATATCAAACGCTGCAATAATATTATAACTTCCTGCAAATCTTCCATTTCCCTGTGCAACTATAAACCATATCAGGCAAACACCTATATATAACTGCTTTCGATGCCTCACCCCCTCTTTCCAGCCGAGGCATTTTATTATAAAATCAATCGCCAAAAACGGTTCTACTAATCCTACCAGTTGTCCAATTAAAAAATTTATTATCTCCACTTATCTTCTCCTGCCTATCATGAATTGTTCTTTTGTCATTTGTCTGCGGTCTCTGCTCACCGGAATTTTTATGTCCCCAACAAGAATAATGTCATTTTTTTCAAACTTTTTGCAGTATTTAAGCGCAACAATATATGCTGCATGTGTCCTCACAAATCCTTTCCCTGCCAGTTCTTTCTCAAAATCCTGCATATTTTTCCGTATGCACAGAACTGTTTGATCCCGCAAATGCACATAAACATGATGTTGGCACTTTTCAAAATATACAATATCAGATACTTTTGTATGTATAATTTCTCCTTTTACCTGAAATTCCAACACTTCTTGTTTTCTTTGGCGCATTTTCAAAAATCTACTTACCGCTTTCGTCAAATCCTCTTCCAGTCGTTCTTTTCTAACGATTTGAAATGGTCCATAAGAAAACGATTGTATTGCAAGATTGTCATATGCCGTAACCAGAATCACCACTTCATTCCTCTGAATCTTTTCAAGCTCTTTTATAACATCTATTCCATTTTTTTTCGGCATATCCAAATCCAATATCACCAATTCGTCGTCTCTGATTATATATTGATTTAAAAATTCTTCCCCATTTTCAAAAGTCCCTACATTTGCCAATAATTGCTCTTGTTCCAGTACTTTCCCCACGATTTTCCTCATCTTTTCCACAGCAACTATCTCATCATCGCAAATTGATATATGTAACATACCTTAAAATCACCTCCCTAATTTTATTTTCCATCTACGATTGTACCATATCAAGTTTCTCTTTGGAATCATTCTATCAAATGCTTTTATATTTGATCTTTTAGTCTCTGCATCAACTGCCTTCTTTTTCGATTAATATACTGTCTGGATACATGTAATAAATCTGCCAGTTCTACGTCACTTATTTCCCATACCATTCCATCGATAATATGGCACTCCATAGGACTGCTTTTATCTTTCAATTTTTTTAATTCCAGCTTCCACTCTATTTCAGAATAATCATCTGTACACGTTATATTTGTATTTACATCAATCTGTTCTGAATGCATCCGATACTCATATTCAACGATACTCTTTCTCCGCAATTCATAAAATTTTAATTTGATACCTTTTACAAGATAAGCAATACTTTGTCCCTCTGCATTACACACATCTATACTAACTACTGCCATTATCAAAGCTTCACTAAGTTCTTGAACTGCATCTTCATATTCCAAAGAATACAATTTCCTTGCATATTTACATATAACTGGTTGAAATTTCTGAATTATCCAATTTAGATTCTCTTCTCGGTTTTTTCCAGCCTTGCACTCCATGATTGCCTGGTTTACGGTCTGTTCCATTTTCTTATCCCCCTTTGTAAGGAATAAGAAATTATTTTCAACAAACGCAACACGCTGGTATATTCTAACTATATATTGGCATATGTCGATATATGTCGAAATACGCATCAAAAAAGCAGAAGGCTTTATTTTCTTCTGCTTATCATAAACTGCTCTTTTACCATATTCTTTCTGTCTCTGCTAATCGGGATTTCTGTTCCATCTTCCATGACAATCTGACCTTTTTCAATTTTGGCACAATATTTCATTGCTACCATATATCCTGCATGAACTCTGACAAGCCCTTTGCCAGCCAGCTCAAATTCATAATCTCGCAAATTCTTTCGAACCTTTACGCAACGACGATCTTTCAAATAAATGTATGAATAATTTCGTCGTTTTTCTATATAAAAGATATCCTTTATATCTACAACTCTTTGCATTCCATCTTCTTTTATTTCCAGTTGTGCATTCTGTTCATTTCTTATTCTCAGAAATCTTCGAATTGCTTTTTCCAAATCGATTTCCATTAAATCCTTTCGAACAATTTGAAATGGACCATAAGTTAAAGACTGTAATGCCAGATTGTCATATGCTGTAAGTAAAATAACACGATTATTTTTACAATGTGTTTCAAATTCTTTCAAAATATCCAGCCCACTTTTTCCCGGCATTTCTATATCCAAAATTATCAATTCATCTTTACGTTCTTTATATCTTTCCGTGAACTGATTTCCGTCTTTGTATGTGATGATTTCTGCTGCCAATCCTTCTTCATTCAAAAGATCTTTCGTTATTTTTATTGCCTCTTCAATAGCTACTGGATTGTCGTCACAAACATGAATACATATGTTCTTGCTCTGCTTATTCAAAATTATCTAACCCTTTTCTTAATCCATCTACGATACTGTATATAAGTGCTTTTTCCTTCTCTGAACGTACTTCTATCGAAATCGATAATTCTGATGAATTTTCTTCTAAACTATCCTGTACCAGATAATCTACAGAGACATGCAATGTATTCGCGATTTTTACTAATAATGGTAAACTTGCTTTTGTATGACCAGTTTCTATATGCGAAATGTGTTGGACAGAACAGCCAACTCTCTCTGCCAGATTACTCTGTGTGATACCATATATTGTTCTCGCTTCCCGTACGCGGTTTCCGAGTTCCTTGTAATCCATGTTCTCTCCTCCAATACATTTCTACACTCAATTCTATAGATAAGTTGAGTAATCTAAAATGTATTAATAGAGATAGTTTTTATATTTTATTAGCTATATAGTTTAATTCTACTATTTAGCTAAATAATTGTACTATATGTACCAAAGCTGTTTCTTTAAAGTCCCTAAGCATGATATACTTAAAAAAATGTTTGGAGGACGTTATAATTCATGAAAATACAAACAAATAATACACAGCAACCTTTATTTATAAACCACACAGTACATACTAAATCCCTTCTCTATGAATCTATTACTGTTTTTCACCGCATCATCTTAGGGTGGATAGCCTGCTATTCATTCTCAATTCTTTTTTTGATTCTGGCTTACTGTTCTTTTCATTATTTTCACCTTATTCTACTTTTTCTCATATTTACCTTAAGTGCTATTTTAATCCCGATTTTCTGGTTTCTCTTACCTTATCAAAGCATTCATAAAATTTATAAAAAAAATACTTTTCTGTATCAATCCGATATTATTGAAGACATTTATTTTTTTGAAGATTACATTGAAATTTATAATTTATGTAATCATTCTCATATGCAATATCACTACTCAGAATTTTCCTTTGTCGCTCATACTACTCATTTAATTGTTTTAGCAAATACACAAACTCACCTTTTAATAAATAAAAATGGATTTTACAAAGGAACTTTAATAGATTTTCTTAATTTTATTTCTATGAAAAGAGGTAAAAATTGTAATGAATTCAAATACTTTATCTAATGCAAATAATCAATCAGATATACTTTTTACTTTTTCAAGTTCATTTAAAAAAAAATATACCTTAGAACTTGCATATTTTTTTCGCTCCAAATGGTCTTTTAAATTCTATCTTATTTCAGCTATAGCCTCTCTTTTAGGTGGTTTTCTTTCTATATCTTCTCACGAGTATAGTATTACTGCCTTTTTCATTTTCTACAGTTTTATTGTTCTGTTATATTATTTCGTTTCTCCTCTACTATTAGTACAAAAAAAATATAACAATTATTACCGGAAATACTCCCATACTTTTTCAATGCAATTTGAATTTTATGAAAATTTCTATATTTGTTACGACTGCACCACTCATGCTCTCATAAAAATTTCATATGATTCTATAAGCCGTGTTTATGAAACTTCCTCTCTCTACCTGCTTATTCTAAAATGTGACGACTTCTTCTTTCTTGAGAAAAAATTTTTAACTCCTTCTAACTATTTATCTTTTTCCACTTTTTTTAATTCAAAAATATCGAAAGGGCTGTAACAAAAAACAGCCCTTCCATTATTATGAGTTAAGCCAAAAATCTTCCTAAAATCCACACTATAATCCTAATAACAGTTAGCACAAGTTCAACAGCTGCTTTTGCTGCTACTATTATTATGGTAATAAAAAATAATATTTGAGTTACCGGATCCTGTGCCTCTATTTTTGCTCTAATTTCTTCAAAATCATAGACTTTATCCGTTTCAGGATCTTGTTCATCTGACTTATGGATTTTGTATTCAAATTCATATCCATTCGAATACTCTACCGGTCCCTCACTTCTTAAAACTTGTTTACTAACACACTTAAAAATCAAATTTCCCTCTATGTCTATACCATATGAATAAGAGATTTCTCCATTCTCTATCTGCGTTGCCATCCCAAACATTGCAGAAGGCGTTGTTAAGCCGATATCTTTTGTAAATTTGGAATCTAATTTTCCATATACATCTTTCATTTTTTCTTCTAATGTTGTATCAATTTCTCCATCACTTATATTAAATGATAACATTCCTTCTGTCGAAGGTAATTTGCTAGCACTTTTATACACACATATAGTAACTTCTGCTCCTGGTAATTCAATGGTCCACTTATTTCCCCATTGGAAATTTGACGGAAGCGGAATCCCAATTGTATTTAATAATGCACTGGCTTTTTTCTTACGATATTCATCACTTATATCTGGAATCATTTGATTATCAACAGTCACTGTATCAAAACCTGAATACTGTCCCGAATATCCATTTTTATCCAATCCAAACGTTCCATCCAACGACGAGAACTGATATTCATGGAACTGGTCAAAAGCCCAGTTTTTCGGAATTTTATACCCCAAATTTCCACTAAAACCGGTGGACATATCACTTACAAAGCAACTTTCTGCTAATCCACTTTCACAAATTTTTGTACACACATTTCTTGCACCATAAATTCCGACTCGATAATATTTTCCATATCTATTTATGACTCGTTTGATTCCTTCAAAATATCTTTTCACCCTTTCTATATCTTTATCCATCACGTCATAGTCAATTGCAAAATATATAATTGCATTTTCAGGAATTCCAAGTTGCCGTGCTGCCATTACTGCCTTTTGTGCCTCTTCTTTACCAACCGTTGCTGTGTATCTATTTAAGCTTGGTGTTCCTTCCTGGAAAATTGCAAAAATTCTTAATCCTGCCTTGAATATATCTGCAATTTCTTCTGCTGTCATCGCTTTCGATCTTTTGCCGCCTACTGTTCCTGATAAGTATCTTCCAACATATCGGTATCCTGCATCATACAGTGACTTAGCTTTTGCATAATTTAATACGGTAGATGTATCACACGCTTTTGCCGCCCTTGAAGTTTCTCCTTTACTTGACAGTAAGGAAGCCCATGTAATCCTGTCTACTGTTCCTGATGTTACCCCTGAAAGACAATAAAATTTCTGAAATTCTTCAATCTGTTTTTTTAACGCACTTCCAAATGCTCCATCCATACCTGCATTTGTCTCCATCATACACATCAGACACATTTGTACAATTTTCACATAAGCAGTTTTTGCTGTACCCGAAGATAGCGTTGGCGCTTTTGATAAAGTATTCTTTCCGTAAATTCCATCTACTCCTGATGTAGAATGATTAGCCTCTTCATACTGCAATCCGGCAATAATTGCTTTCATCATATTTCGGTCCGGAATTCCATTACACGGAATTAGTGCCCAGTTGCTTAATTTAACGATATATGTATTATTTAAATACTGCTGTGCTTCTCGCACATAATCTTTTCCATTCTTTACAAGAACAAATGCATCCGTATTTAACAATGCACGGATAAATATAGGCTGGAGTTCTCCATTTCCAGCATCAAATCCTGCGTCCATTTTGAATTTCTGAGCCGCTATTTCTACTGCCGCACCATAATGTCCGGTAATTCCCCCACACTCGTATCCCTTACAGTAGAAACCGCACTGAATAATCTTAATCAGATTTGTATTTGTTACTGTAGCTCCAATTGTCGGGCATACTGCCAATGTTCCTGCTCCAATAACTCCATCAACATTTTTCACGCCAATTTCATACTGCAGGGCTTTGCACAAAGCTTTGCATGTACCTGCTCCAGTCATTCCGTCAACTGTCAGTTTCGTAAACCAGGATTGTGCCCCATATGTCTCATTCAACCATTCCTGAACCTCAGTTACTCTTGAATCTCCTTTTGCTTCACTCATTTTAAAACATCTCCTTTATTTCTTTTCTAGTGATCACTTATTTATAAAGAAGATATTTCATAATGATTTGTAAACTTATCACAATATTTATCCGTTCTCATTCAAAATATCAATTATATTCTTCAAAACAGTTGGCATTGGAATTCCCATAATTCCTGCATTTTCAATAATACTAATTAATTCATTTACAATAAATCCTATACAAATAGTATTTCCTATATAATCATTATTCATCAAGATATCAAGATGCACACCAACAAATACATATATAAGCATCATTCCTTTTTTACATATTCCTTTCCATCCCACATCACTTTTTAGAGTTCCTTTCTCACTCTTAGGTGATTTCTTAAAAAATACAGCAATTAAAATTCCTGATATATAATCAATAATCATAAACAATATTAATGTCCTCAATGGTATATCACATTTACCATGTACACAACTAATAAAACTTCCTAGTACACCTAATACATAACAAAAAAACTTTTCCACATTGCCACCTCTTTTCTATATTTCGTAATATAAAAAGAAAATTTAACAAAAAAAGCAACTAACCTACTACCGTTAATTGCTTTTTACTTATATTTTATTTTACATTCACCGTAATACTGCCTTGCACTACGCTAAATCTTAGCTTCATATTATCCTGATCTAATTTTTCCCAGTCACTTTCAGACATGCGTTGTCTGTACGCCACATATGGTATGACGATTGTTTTCGTTTCGCCTGGCGGTATCGACCAGACTAACTCTGAGTTGTCATTCATTTCCGGAAATAAATCCCAGCTCACTGCCGAAGACCATTTTCCAACTTCCAGATTCACCTGGTAAACGGTAAATGACTGCCTGTCTTTTGTAGAATTTTTTATATCTACCGTCAAAATCGGAATCTTTATATCTTTTCCTGATTCTCTCAGATTTTCCTTTACAGAGTCACTGCAAGAAACCTGCTCCAGAGTCTGCACAGTCAACTCTTTTACAATCATCTGTGTCGCTCCCAGATCTACTCCCTGTTTTGGCTCTTTCCATATGTGATTGACAAGCATAGCTCCCACTCCTGTTCCCAATAGAACTGCCAAAAGACCTATACATATTTTCTTTCTCATAGCAGCTTCCCCTACTCCGCCAGTCCTTCTGCCGCGGTTCCTTCAATCTGAATCTTCTTTTCTCCGGTATACTCTTCTGTCGGATTGCTTTCCGGCACATATTCTTTTACTTCTATCGGCAGGAATTTTGCGGAATATGTCGTACATTTATTTTCGTCCGACCGCTCATCGTCTTCCCCTTCTCCGTATGGAGTATTCCGCTTGGAATCAGTTCCAATATTTGTTCCGGCGGCGTATATCTTTCCGTCTTTTTTCAGGATAAATGTATCATCATAACAGGTCGTACCGTAATCATTCGGGTTCACATTTGCCAGATCTGTCCAAATTGCATTCTGCTCAATCTCATCACACCAGACCATTCGTACATTTTCCATGACCTTTTCCGGCTCCATCAGAAATGTTTTCTCACCGGTATATCCACACTGGCCATAGGTGTTATCGCCCCAGGTGTACAGGTCACCATTCATCGTTATCGCTGCTGAACGTCTGTTGCTGGTCGTGACGTAAATTACCTGATCAAGCATCTTATGCGGTTCGGTATAAACCAGCGTTCCTTCCCCGTAAATGCTGCTTGCTTCGCCGGACATAAACTCACCCCACCAATACGCTTCCCCGTTCTTTTTCAGTGCAATCGCACAGGTCGCACCAGCCCGCATATAAGACACATCACTCATCAGAAGCTTCGGCTGGTTCACCACATTTTGCTGTGGATTCATGGCATCGTTTTCGCCTGGTTCTTTTCCGAGAATTCCCTGCAGATTCGCACCTGCGCCGTACAGTTCTCCATTTTCCGTGAGATACATCATAAAATATCCATTGGCTGATGCGTCTACATGAACAACATGCTCGGCTATTTTCTGAGGTTCCATGTACTCCTCATGATACCAGTTGCCCACATCTTCCGGGTGATTGATTCCAAGCTGGGCATAGTAGTTCATGCCCTGTCCCCACAGTACATGATTTTCATCAATATAATATCGGTTGCCTGCAATCACCTTATTCGTAATATAATAATCAGAAATGTGAAAATCTTCCGGCTGGTTCAATAAAGACATATTTGTTGTATAAAATTCCTTCTTTTTCTGATTTTCTGCATTCTTTTCGGCTTCTTCTTTTGCTTTTTCTTCCTTCGATTTTTTCTTCTTTTTGTTCAAATCGTCTGTCGCCTTTTCCAGGTTCTCTGCTTTCGCAAATACATTTTCTCCAAGCTTTATTTCACGGATATTCTCCCAGTCACTAAGTTCCAAGGCATAATAGCAGTGGATCCTTTCTGATTTTTCTTTCCCTGTGGAAGTCACTTTCGGGACGATAATATCCGCAGCTTCATATTCTGATACGTCTGCATTTGGATCAAACTGGATCTGTTTCTCTTTCCCATTTTTCCAGCATACTGTCATAAGCCCAGCCGTCATTGCCTGCGAATTATAAAATTCTTCGTCAGTTCCCGCATCTAACAGAATTCCTTCCTCACTCACATACAGATCTTTTCCCCGGTACTCATATCTGCGCGCGTCCTTTTTGACTTTTGGTGATGTCTTAATGTTGATAAGCTCCTTACCCGTTTTTGCGTCATTCATCACCAGATGCATTTTCCCTTGCCTGCCGGAAGCTTCATGGTTTACATAATAAAGCGTGAGATACTGCGTCCCACCGGCATTTTTCTGCTCATAAATATTTCCATCATAGGCAGACGCATCATCGACAATCCCCAGTTTATAAGAATCTTCTACAATCTGAAAAGACTGGCTCTGCTTAAGCTCCTGCTGTGTCTGCAGCAGCTTGACCTTCTTTCCGCCTTTTCGCCTGATCTGCAGATCCACTCGCCCTGTCTGCGTCTTCTCACAATACACATTCTTCTTCACGACAATATCATAATTCTTATAAGTGGCATGGGAATTCTCCCAGCGGATCCACAAAACTAGCAGACTGACTGCAATTACAGCCAGAAAAATAATAAGTTCTGCTCGAAACACATTTTTTCTTTTTGTCCGTTCCATAGGCACCTCTCTTTTCCCCTGATCAGCAGCTTCACCAGTTCATCCTGATAAATCCAAAATCCCTATTTATCATAACATTTTTTCTATATATATGGAATCCATTGGCATAACTGGTAACAATCCGGCATTATCTCGCACATTTTCCTGATTGTATGAAAAGACCGCTGGCAATTACTATCAGTAGCTCCAGCGGTATCTTAATGTCTTATTTATTAAATTTTCTTCCATTTAAATGCAAAATGCGGCATAAAGCGGAACTATCTTTTTATCATCTTCAAATGCAAAATTTTTCGTTGAAAGCTTTATCGCATAATCGGGTTTATACTTATCCATATAAACCTTCAGGCTCTTTGCCCTTGTGTTGTCCGCAGACTTCACTTCTATTGGAATCAGCTTACCTTCACGCTGAATAATAAAATCTATCTCTGCGCCCCGCTCAGTTTCCCAATAGTAGGTATTATATCCATTAATAGTAAGCTGTACGTTGACATAATTCTCAACCATACCACCTTTAAAGTCATTCAACTCTTCCACCATATAAAGGACATCATTTGCCACAATATCTTTCTTTGCACACAATAATCCCAAATCCGACACATAAATTTTAAACGCATCTATATCCCGGTAATTTTCCAATGGTTTCCTGATCTGTTCCACTTTGTAGACTTGTGAAACAATCCCCGACAGGCAAAGCCATTCAATTGCATTTTCAAATTCAGAAGCTCTTCCACCCTTTTTTATCAGTTTATATTGAAATCTGGTATTCTTTTTTGAAAGTTGAACTGTAATATTGTCATATGCAAGTCTTGTCTTTTTAATTTCATTTAAATTGTTGTACTTGCTCATATCATTAAGATAACTTGCAAGTATCGTATCCTGTGTATGACGAATCAGTATATAATCTCTGGTCTCTGCAAACTGCATGACACATTCCGGCATTCCTCCCACAACCAGATATTGTCGATAAAGCTGCATGGCTGCATCATGGAGCG
This sequence comes from Dorea sp. AGR2135, assembly GCF_000420885.1. Classification (NCBI taxonomy): domain Bacteria; kingdom Bacillati; phylum Bacillota; class Clostridia; order Lachnospirales; family Lachnospiraceae; genus Dorea; species Dorea sp. AGR2135. Next base: position 125,400 of record NZ_ATVU01000005.1, read on the forward strand.
CAGACGGCATCGGTTCATTTGTCTCAAAACATTTCTTAATCTGGTCTACAAGTGATTTCTCGCCCATTGCAATCATGAATTCTTCCAAGTCCATCGGATACAATGTCTTCATATCTACTTTCCCGACTGGAAATGAAAATCTTGCCCTGTTCACCGCAACACCGAGAAGGCTGCCTGCCACTATAATATGATAATCTGGTCTTTCTTCATAAAAATATTTTAATGAAGTCAATGCTCGTTCACAAAGCTGTATTTCATCAAACACGATCAAAGTTTTTTCTGTCACTATTGTCTGCCCTGCAATATGGGATAAAATCGGTATTAAATAATCTGGACTGATATTTTCTTCAAATGTTTCATTTAGCTTTGGGTTTGTTTCAAAGTTAAAATACGCTACGTTCTCATAATGTGTACGCCCAAATCCCAAAATCGCATATGTCTTTCCTACCTGCCTCGCGCCTTGTAAAATAAGTGGTTTTCTATGTTCCTCATTCTTCCACTCTTCCAAAAAGTCCATGATTTTCCTGTACATATACCGTCCTCCCTTCATACTCAAAACTTGTTCTAAATATAGTATATGAATTATTCGTGTAAAAATCAATGTATTTTCATCGTTTTTTCACACTAAACTTCACGAACTTTTCTTAATTTCTAACATTATTCTACACATAAGCACTTCATTGGTCTGACTTAATTGTCTTTATTAATCCTCCAGCTCTACCGGATCTACCCCCTGTTTTTTCAGCTTCAGATACACAATTTCCCGGAACAGTGCATATGCCACCGACACGATCGGTATAAATATCAGCATTCCGACCACGCCCATAAGGCTGCCTCCGATGCTGACCGCCGCCAGCACCCAGATGGACGGCAGCCCTACAGAATTACCTACTACATGCGGATAAATCAGGTTCCCTTCTATCTGCTGGAGCACAAGAAACAACACGATGAACATAAGTGCCTTCATGGGATCGACCATGAAGATTAAAAATGCTCCCACCGCACAGCCTAAGAATGCTCCAAAGATCGGTATCAGTGCGGTAAATGCGATAAAGATTCCTACCAGCAGTGCATACGGCAGCCGGAAGATTGTCATGGCCAATACGAACATGCTTCCAAGAATCGCAGCCTCCAGGCACTGTCCGGTCAGGAAGCTTGAAAATGTTCTGTAAGTCAGGGAAGAGACTTCCACCACAGCCTCCGCACGACCTCTTCGTACGAATGCAAACAGTACCTTTTTCGCCTGTATCCCAAGCTTTTTCTTCTGCAGCAAAATATAAATCGCAAATACAAAAGCTATGACAAATGTTGAAACTCCGCTGATAATGCTTTTTGCAGCGGTAAGTGTCGAATTCAGCATATTTCCTGCACCATTTTTCAGGAAATCAATCAGTGTCTCCACAATCTTGTCCCAGTCAAACTGTACACTGTTGATCAGTTCGACAACCTCCTTGTTTCCATGAAAGACCTCTTTCCCCCACGCCTGTGCATGTGGGATGAACTGGGTAATACTCTGCCCCAGATTTCCAAATGTATTTACAAGCTGAGGTACAACACCAAAGATCACTACCGTCAACACGCCAACTACGATACAAAGTACACTCAACAGACTCACCGGTCTTGCAAGCTTATCTGCCACTTTATTTTTTCTTACTTTTTCCGTAAACAAGTGCCGCTCGATAAAGTTCATCGGTACATTCAGTACAAATGCAATGGCTCCTCCAAGCAGAAATGGAAAGATCAGATGTCCCACATATCCCAGTACCTCCAACACCTCTTCATATTTCCACAGTACCACGATCAGCAGTGCTGTGAACAAAATCAGCTCCCGGATTTTCCGCATATTTTCCTTATTCAGTTCCATTCAATTCCTTCCTTTATCCAATATCCTGTCAAATCCTCTATTTCTTTCGCGTTCTGATCCATTTCAGCAGCTGAATAACCGGCAGATTCAAAAGAGCCAGTCCATATACAGTCATCAACTGTGCTACCGTCAGTGTCTGCACTTTGAACATTCCCTGAAGTGCCGGGATCATCAGTACTCCTGTAATCAAAAGACAGCCAAGTACAAATGCTCCGATCAGATAAATGTTATTCCAGAATCGTTTCGTAAAAATGATCGGTTTGTTTGCTTTACAGTTAAATCCGTGAACCAGACGGCTGCTGCAAAGTGTTCCAAATGCCATCGTACTTGCCAGCACCGCATTTCCATCGCGATATCCGATCATAAATGCTGTCATGGTCATGATTCCGATACACAGACCTTCCACTCCTATGCTTGTAAGAAATGGTTTTGTCAAAATGGACTCTCCCATGGCACGTGGTTTTTCTTTCATCACTTCCGGATTGTGCGGCTCCAGTCCAAGCGCAATCGCCGGCAGGCTGTCTGTCAGAAGGTTGATGAACAGCAGATGTACCGGTGCAAATGGAACCGGCAGACTTGCAAGTGATGCGTACAAAACTGCAAGAATCGCTGCAAAATTTCCAGAAAGCAAGAACTGAATCGCATTTTTAATATTCTGATAAATGTTTCGTCCATTTTCCACTGCCTTGACGATCGTTGCAAAGTTATCATCCGTCAGCACCATAGCTGCCGCATCTTTCGCCACTTCACTTCCCGTGATTCCCATGGCAACTCCGATATCTGCCTGCTTCAGTGCCGGGGCATCATTCACGCCATCTCCCGTCATTGCCACAATATTTCCACGCTCCTGCCATGCCCGCACGATACGGATCTTGTGTTCCGGTGAAACTCTTGCATACACAGAAATGTTCGGTACGAACTCCTGGAGTTCTTCGTCCGTCATGTCTTCGATGACCGCACCTTCACAGGCTTCCGACATATTTTCCAGAATTCCGATTCGTTTTGCAATGGCCGCTGCTGTTACCTTGTGATCGCCCGTAATCACGATTGGCTTGATTCCTGCCTTGATACATTCCGCAACTGCATCTTTAGACTCCACTCTTGGCGGATCCATCATGGAAATCAGTCCCAGGAATGTCAGGTCATTTTCATCATTTAATGTAAGCCCCTGCTCCTGTTCCATCGTCTTAAATGCAAATGCAAGAACTCGCAGTCCGTTTTCTGAAAAATGTTTATTCTGCACTTCAATTCTGACGCGGTCTTCTTCTGTGATCTTTCTTAGAGTATCTCCATCCTGAATGTGGCTCATACGCTCAAGAAGCACATCGACCGCACCTTTTACGACCATAACATACCGTCCGTCTATAAAATGCTCCGTGGACATGAGTTTTCTGTCACTGTCGAACGGCACCTCAGAAAGCCTTGGATACTCTTCACGCACTTGTGCATAATCTTCTCCCAAAAGGCTGCCAAGATTAATAAGAGCCGTCTCCGTCGGATCCCCAATCTCCTGACCATTTTGATTTGTAGAATCATTGCAAAGCATACTGAACATCAGTAACTCTCGCTGTGCCGGATCCTTCAGATCAATCTCTCCGGAACAGACACTCTCACCATTTACATAATAATTTTCCACAGTCATTTTATTCTGCGTCAAAGTTCCAGTTTTATCAGAGCAGATGATTGACACACTGCCAAGTCCTTCGACCGCTTGAAGCTTACGGATGATTGCATGCTCCTTCGCCATCTTCTGTGTACCAAAGGAAAGCACGATGGTCACGATAGAACTAAGCGCCTCCGGGATAGCTGCTACCGCCAGCGCTACCGCAAATAAAAATGCATTTACAATCGATTCTCCACGGATCACGCTGATGGCAAATAAAATTCCACAAAATACAAGGATTGTGATGGACAACTTCTTACCAAAATCATCCAGATTCTTCTGAAGCGGTGTCTGCTTCTCTGATGCATTTTTCAGAAGCCCGGCAATCTTACCGACCTCCGTACTCATTCCGACTTCCGTTACTTCATAAGATGCTCGCCCATAAGTCACGAAGCTTCCGGAAAATACTCGGTTCGTCTGATCTCCGAGTGCTGCGCCCTCCGGCACTTCATCTAAAGACTTCTCCACTGGAAGACTCTCACCTGTCAGTGCACTTTCGTCCACTTTAAGACTTGCAACTGTAAGTAACTTTCCATCTGCCGGGATTAAGTCTCCCGCCTCCACAATTACTTCATCACCGACGGTCACTTCTCTCGCCGGTACCTGCATTAACTGCCCGTCACGTACAACTTTCGCATCCGGTGCCGACAGCTGCTTCAAACTATTCAGCGACTGCTCCGCCTTCACCGTCTGCACCGTTCCAAGAATCGCATTCATCGTAATAACTACAAAGATTACAATCGCACTCTCCACATCTCCAAGAAATCCTGAGATCACCGCGGAGATGATCAGAATAATTACCAGAAAATCCTTGAACTGTTCTAAAAATATTTGAAAGACACTTTTTTTCTTTCCCTCTTCCAGTTCATTCGGTCCGTATTTCTTTAGATTTTCCTTCGCCTGCTCATTTGTCAACATAATTTGTACCTCCTTTTTCCTATTATGGCTCATCTGATGTACAAAAATAGAGACCTTTATTGCACACCAAAAATATGCAATAAAAGTCTCACCATTTCATTACGATACGGATGATCGCTCATCGTACTGACGACATCGCAAACGCCTGATTTTCTACTTTGCAAGACTGACAGGCGCCAGTTACTCCCTTTTACTAATGTTAATATAGTCGATTCTTTCGAATCTGTCAACGGGGTTTTTTATCTTTCCATCAAAAAATCTATAACATTCTGATGTATAATTCCATCTCTTGAAAAATCAAATCTGTCCATGGAAAGTACATACTTCGGATAATTATCTTGAATATCCTTATATGCTCCAAATTCTCTTTCTATGACATCTTCCGTTGCCAGCAAATATGCGACCTGGTAATACTCTTTCTTTCCGTCTTTCACTGCTACAAAATCAATCTCACCCTTTGTCGTTTTTCCCACATATACTTCATATCCCCGAACTAACAACTCATTATATACAACATTTTCTATAAGGGCACCTATTTCTGTCTTGAATCCTGTATTTTTGATTTTTCCAAACCCTACATCTGTCAGATAATATTTATCAAACCTGGTCAATACCCTTTTGCCCCGGATATCATAACGCATTGCTTTATTCATGATCATCGCTGCAACTATCTTTTCCATATAATTATATATAGTATCCGGTGCTACTTTTCGGTTTACACTTTCAAAATACTTGGCAATCGATGTCGGAGAAAATGTCTGAGAATGGTTCAATACAATATATTCCAACAGTCTGTTCAGTGCATCTACATCCCTTACCTGACCTCGCCAGAAAATATCCTTCAACACAATAGAATCATACAAATCTGCCATAAACACTTTAGTTTCTTCTTCGGTTTTAAAATAAAAGCGCTGTGGCATTCCGCCCCATGTAATATAGTCCATAAATTCTTTTTCAGACGCTTCTTCTTTCTTTACTCCCAACATCTCACACATTTCCTGAAAACGAAACGGCATCACTCGGAAACTCACGTATCTTCCGGATAACAATGTTGCTAATTCTCCCGACAACAGCCGGCTATTGGAACCCGTGATAAAAATACTTACATTTTTTGTCGCGTGAAAAGAATTTATAGCCCGTTCAAATTCTTCAACCATCTGAATCTCATCTAAGAAAATGTAATATTTCTTCTCATCAATTATCATCTTCTCTACATACTCGTACAAATCCATTGCATTCTTTATAAATGCGTATTTCATATCTTCCAGGTTCATATATATAATATGATCATCGGTAACACCCTGATCCTCTTTCATTTCATTCATAATCTGATTAAGCAAAATAGATTTCCCACAACGTCTTATGCCTGTAATAACTTTTATTAAATCAGACTCATAAAACGGACGGATTCTCTTTAAATATAATTCTCTTTTAACCATAAAATCACCTCTGTTTCGATTTTATCTTTTCTTATTTAATCTTATAACATTATCGGCTCTTTTTCAATATTATATTCTTTTATAGTGTGTTATTTTATTTATTTTCTAATCTTATTTCATTATACTGTAATAAGATGCTATTGAATATTTTTGACGTTAACGGCAAAAATATTCAATAGCATCAAACTTAATGTTTACAAAAAAGCAGATGATGAAAAGTCACAGCGCCTCTTCATTCACCTGCTTTATTTTCTTACTCTCACCATGTTTTTCCTACATCGTATTCCGGAATCCTTTTCCTATAATCTCACTACTGTTCGTAATCATCATAAATGCATGCGGTTCTACGCTTCTTACGAATTTCCTCAGTTTCAATGCCTGGTCCCTGTTCACAACGGTTATGATGACTTTTTTCGGCTCGTGTGAATAAGAGCCTTCTGCTGACATAATGGTCGCACTGTGATTCAGCTCTTTATGAATATAATCGCAGATTATATCAGCATTATCTGACACGATTGTAAAATATTTACACAGGTTCAGACTCTCAATTACGGAATCAATGAAAAATGATTTTGCAAGGAATCCGGCAAATGAAAACAGTCCAACGGTCGGATTATATACAAAGAAAGAAATCACAACAACTGCGAAGTCTACAAGCAGTAACGCCATTCCGATTGACACGCTGGTATACTTTTTTAATATCAAAGCAATAATATCGGTTCCTCCGCTGGATGCATCCATGAAGAAGAATATTGCGGAACACACTGCCAGCAGCATAAAAGAAAATACAAGCTCCAGCACCGGCTGGTTCGTGATTGGCTTGTCTATCGGATACACATACTGCGCAACTTCCAGCACACCACTGAATACGATACTGACATAGAAAGACCGCATTGCAACTTCCTTTCCCAATATTGGAAATGCGATCAATAACAGTAACATATTGATTACAAATGTGTACGTACTGGCGGAACCGCCAAACATTCCACTTAAAATAACTGCAAAACCGGCTACACCTCCGAAACTGAAATGGTTCGGAAACTTAAATACATAGTTCGCCAGTGCAAGTACGACTGCCCCCACAGTCAGTATACTGTATTTTTTAATCGGTCCCATGTGCTCATCTAACATAATTTATCCTCTCTTTACCTTACTCATGATACTTGATTGTTTATCTTTGTTATAACATACTCTCCTAAAAAAGGGAATGCCCTCCGGCATTCCTTTTCGTAATATTTACATTCCAAGTCTCTCTGCAATTTCAAGACCCTTAGGACTTGTTGCGACACCACCCATACTTGTCTCTCTGAGTGACACGTCCATCTTCATTCCGACTTCGCCCATGGCATCAATGACCTGATCTACCGGAATGTGGCTTGCGATTCCTGCCAGTGCCATATCTGCTGCTGCCAAAGCGTTGACTGCACCGCCTACATTTCTTTTCACACACGGAACTTCTACCAGCCCGGCTACCGGATCACAGACAAGTCCCATCAGATTCTTAAGTGCCATGGCGCATGCATGTCCCATCTGCTCTTTACTTCCGCCGCGTACACTACAGATTGCCGCTGCTGCCATTCCAGAAGCAGAACCTATCTCTGCCTGACAACCGCCGGAGGCTCCCGCCAGGGAAGCACGGGACGCAATGACCTGACCGATTCCTGCTGCCACATACAGCGCCTGGATCATGGTTTCCTCTGAAGCTTCATATTCTTTATAATAAGTAACAAGAACTGCCGGCATTACTCCACAGGCTCCGGCAGTCGGAGCTGCCACAATTCGCTTCATACAGGCATTGTTACATCCCATTTTTAATGCATTTGCAATAACCTTTGATACAAAATCGCCGCACAACGGTCTTTCCTGCTCCCGATATGCATCCATCAGCTTTCCTTCTCTTCCGACAAGTCCACTTCTGGAAATTGCCTCCGGGTCATATGCTGCAACACTCTCTTTCATAGAATTCCACATATATGTCATCTGATTCCAGGACTCTTCTTCACTGATTCCGTTTTCCTCGCAGTCCTCAAGCTGAACGGCTTTCCAGAATTCTACACCTTCTTTTTCGCATCTTGCCATAATCTCATCCACTGCCTGATATGCCATAACTATCGTCCCTCCTCCAGATTCAGAGATATTACTTCCAGAATATCTTCTTTCATTTTCAGTTCAGCCACAACATTTTCCGGTATGGACTGATCTGTCTCTACGACCATAACGGCAAGACCGCCTCTTTTGTGACGGAACACCTGCATCGTCGCAACATTGATCTTCTCCCGGCTCAGTGCCGCGCTTACCTCTGTAATACAGCCCGGGCGGTCCATGTTCCGCACGATCAACGTATTGCTCTCCCCGCTGAAATCAACTTCTATCCCGTCAAGCACACTGACACGGATCCGGCCTCCTCCAATAGAGTATGCCTGCATGACCATCTTTTTATCCGCACCATTTTCCATGATCACTCTTGCTGTATTCGGATGTGCGCCGCGGATTTCTTTTTTTGCAATGGTAAATTCCATGTCATTTTCTTCTGCTACTGTAAAACTATCCGGGATTCGAAGATCATCTGGTTTCATTCCGAGAAGACCTGCAATGATCGCCTTGTCTGTTCCATGACCTTCTCCTGTCGCCGCAAATGATCCGTGCAGATACACTTCTGCTTTTTTCACCGGTTCTCCAAAAAGTTGTCTGGCTGTATAGCCGATCCGCACTGCCCCCGCTGTATGAGAACTGGACGGACCGACCATAATTGGCCCTAATATGTCAAATATGCTGCTCATTGTAAGCTCCTCCTATTAAATCTTTTTCTTTACTTTTTCCTCTGCTATCCTTTTTATCGCTACTATGAATGATACCTCACGTATTGCTCCATACTCTCGCACTTTCACAATACTCCCTAATCTTCAAATATCATTACTCTATAAATCCCTTACCTATGATCTCGCTGCTGTTGGTGATCATCATAAATGCGTCTGGATCTACCTCATGAACGTAATTTCTGAGGCTTCTCGCCTGCTCACGTTTTACAACTGTCATAACGGCCTGCTTGTTGTCTTTTGTGTAAGCACCTCTTGCATCGTAGATTGTCGCGCCGTGATTCAGCTCTGTATTAATATAATTACAGATTGGCTCCGCATTTTTGGAAATAATCGTAAAATACTTACACAGATTCAATGTCTCAATGACCGTGTCAATGAAAAATGACTTCGCAAGAAATCCGGCCAGTGAGAATACTCCTACAGTTACACCATACACGAAAAATGCTACGATGACAACTATGAAATCTACGACCAGCAGAGCCGTTCCTATTGAGACATTTGTATACTTTTTTAATACCAAAGCAATAATATCCGATCCTCCGCTGAACGCGTCCATGTTAAAGAAAATTGCGGAGCATACTGCAAGAATCATAAAGCAGAACACAAGCTCCAGCACTGGCTGATTCGTAAGCGGTCCTGACATCGGCCACACATACTGGATAACTTCCAGTGTGACACTGTACAGGACACTCACGTAAGCAGATCTCATTGTCACTTCTTTTCCCAGCAATACAAATGCAACTACAAGTAAAAGCATATTAATGACAAATGTATACGTGCTCGCAGAGCCTCCAAGCAGACCGCTCATAATCACGGCAATACCGCTAACTCCGCCAAAACTGAAATGATTCTGAAATTTGAACTTGTCACTTCGTATGGTGCATGCATGGACAGAACTGCCACACCACTATCAATAACACTCATTGCTTTATTTGCCATGACGTAGGCGATGGTTCCACCGCCGTCCTGGTCGACCTTTCCAAGTTCTGCAGTCTGAAAAGCAACATGATTGTTGTCAAATACATTTCTTACTTTCGCAACATACTCTGCGTTAGCATCATTTGTTCCATTCTTTCCACGGCTTCCTGGTATTTATTCAACACAAGTCCTCTCCCGAAATATACTGTATTCTTCTTCTCGAATACTTCCGGATAAAGCGGATCGTAAGCGGCACTTACGTCAGAAGATAACATACAGGAATTGCGAAGCACTCTTCTTACTTTCACCGGGCTATCCTCCCCTGTCAGTGCCAGAACCTCTGCGACCATATCCTCGAAGAAGTTTGACTGCATACCGGTCGCTCCCATATTTCCAATTTCTTCTTTGTCCGCAAGAATACAGCAGCCTGTACGCTCCGGATTTTCTGCCTCAAGCATTGCAAAAAGTGAAGTCAAAGCACATACCTTATCGTCCTGTCCATATCCGAGAATCATACTTCTGTCAAATCCACAGTCCCTGGATTTTCCTGACGGCACAATTTCAAGCTCTGCAGAGATGAAATCTTCCTCCTCACCGATAACGACCGGCACGACTGTTCCGTTTTTTTCACAACAACGCCGTGAATTGCAAGAGGAATCGTCACCCACTGGTATTTCTTCACACCACCATAGTAGTGTGTGTCCAAATATGCCATCTGTGTATCTTCATATAATGGATTCTGTTTTACATCTAATCTCGGTGAATCCACATGTGCGCCTAAAATGTTCATTCCCTCTGTCAGCGGTTTTGTTCCGATGTGGAAAAGTGCCAGCGTCTTCTTCATATACTGTGCATAAACCTTATCCCCGGCTTTCAGTGTCACGCCCTCACGGATACAGTCCTCAATATTCTGATATCCATTTTCCTCTGCCATCGCGATGGACAGTGTCACACATTCTCTCCGTCTTGGACTGATCCAGACATTTTCTGTATCTGACTGCCAGTTCCTCCAGTTCTCTTTCCTTCTCTTCCGTATAGTGTTCCCACATATTTTTACGTTCCATACTTAAACCTCCACAAAAAAGATGCCGTCCCCCCATGGACCGGCATCTTTCATTCAATTCATATACTTCTACACTTTATATTTAAAACCTTCGTCTGACATGGATCCCTCTTTCATCAGACGCTTTACTGTCGTCATATAATGCTCCGAAATTGCGTTGCAGATTGTCTCTTCGTTTTTACTCTTGAATACATTCAAAAGTCGTTCATGAATACCATGCTGTCGGTTTGCCGCTTCCTTCCGGTCCGAATTTCCGGCAAAATAGCAGACGATATTGCCGTAATTCAATTCGGTCCAGGCTTTCAGAAGTCTGTTCAGACCTGCTTTTTCGACGATCACTTGGTGAAACCTACAATCACAATCTACAAGATTCCCTAAATCATCCTCACCAAAAATCTTCATCTCTTCCACGATGGATTCCATCTGTGCAAGATCTTCATCGGAAAGCTGTCCCTCATATGTTCGAACTGCAACCTGCTCATAAGTTGCACGAAGCAGATAGATTTCATAAATATCTTCCAAAGTAACCTGCTTGACCGAACATCCAACATTTCTAACATATTCTACGAGTCCTTCCTGTTCCAGCTGACGCAAAGCTTCCCTGATTGGTCCTCGACTTACTCCAAGTTCATCGGACAGGTTCTGCTCCACGATCCGCATTCCCGGTTCATATTCCCGGTTCAGGATTTTCATCCGAATTTCATCTACAACATTTTCTCTCAATGTACGATATCTTAGTTTTGCCATATGATTTCATTTCCTTACTACATATAATATCATTCTGCTCCCAGCAGTTGTTTTCATGCAATGCGCAATAATTATAATTTCTTTAATCATAGCACAGTAAATGTAGAAAAGGAAACTTTTTACTGATATTTTTACTATATACTACCACTTACAAACCTATAGTCCACATATAGCTTTGACCGCATAGGCGACAAATATTCCGACATAGTTTCCGCATGCTCCGGCGATAACTCCCATGATCAATCCGACATTAATCAGTGATTTCCAGTTTCCACCTGCTGCTGTCAGAGATGCTGTCGGTCCGTCTACTATACATCCTACCATAGAAAGAAGTACATACTCGTATTTGATCTTGAACAAACGGCAGATCAGGAAATGTAATACTGTACATCCGATTAACATCAGGAATACATATAATGTCATCATAAATGCTGATCCTACGAACTCTCCTAAAGCAATAACCGGCTGACGATTCAGCTTCTTAAGCTTTGTCACATTCATGCTTAACAGACAAATGGATTTTCCTAGTAATACTTGACAATTCATTTTGTTTAATGTAGATTGTTAACAATAGGATTTGTGGTTTAAATATACTACGCGGATTCACAAAATGCAACAACAAATTTAAAATACCGGAGGTTTTACTATGAATTTTGAACAATACCAAGATTATCTGATCGACACAGCAACTTCTCTTCTGTCCATCGACAGTGCCAGCGGATTCACATCAAATGTAGCTGATTACTTATTAAAAACCATAGAGGAGCTTGGGTATCCTGTTTTCAAGAATAACATCGGCAATGTTATCGTAACAATAGAGGGGGAAGATAATACTGAGCCAGTTGCTCTGTCTGCACACGTAGATACATTGGGACTTATGGTCCGCTCTATTACATCTGACGGAATGCTGATGATTACTTCCATCGGATCACCACTTCTTCCATCTCTGGACGGTGAATACTGTAACATCCACACAAGAGACGGAAGAGTTTACACCGGAACCATTCTTTCCCTGTCACCGGCAGTTCACGTATTCCCGGATGCATCTACAAGAGACAGAGATGAGCAGAACATGGCCGTTCGTATCGATGAGATTGTTCACTCGAAAGAAGATGTAGAAGCACTCGGAATTCATGCAGGAGATTTCGTATGCTACGACCCTAAGACAACATTTACAAAAAGCGGATTCTTGAAATCTCGTTTCATCGATGATAAAGCTTGTTCCGCGCTGGAGCTTACACTTTTAAAAATCATGAAAGACAACGACATAAAACCAAAGCATAAGACATATATTTGTTTCTCAACGCACGAGGAAATCGGATACGGCGGAGCAACACTCCCGAAAGATATTAAAGAACTTCTCGTTGTAGACATGGGATGTGTCGGTCTTGACCTGAATTGCACAGAAGAACAGGTATCCATCTGTGTAAAAGATTCATCCGGTCCTTTCGACTACGAGATGACAACTAGACTTGTTAACCTCGCTAAAAAACATAATCTTGACGCTGTCACAGACATTTATCCACGTTATAGCTCAGATGCTTTAGCAGTATGGAGAGCCGGATATGACACACGCGCTGCACTCATCGGACCGGGCGTGCAGGCTTCCCACGGTATGGAACGCACACACATCAAAGGACTGATGAACACATTAGAACTGTGCGCAGCATACCTCGAGCTGATCTAAACAATCAGCAATATGAAACAGACGTTTTCATTTCCCTATTGATAAATCTTATAGAAAAAAAGCTGTCTTCAAAGGCAGCTTTTTTTCTATATCCATACACTTCTTTTTCAAACTTAAACTTCGAAAGTCCCTACCTACATTCCAAGCTTTTCCGCAATCTCCACCCCTCGTGGGCTGACCGCTACGCCCCCAAGACTGGTCTCTCTAAGACTTACATCCATCTTGATTCCTACTTCTCCCATGGCATCAATGACTTGATCTACCGGAATCTGACTGATGATACCAGCCAGTGCCATATCTGCTGCCTCCAGTGCGTTTACTGCGCCACCGACATTTCGCTTCACACAAGGCACTTCCACAAGTCCTGCCACTGGATCACAGACAAGCCCCATCAGATTCTTAAGTGCCATGGCACAGGCATGTCCCATCTGCTCTTTACTTCCTCCGCGAGCACCACAGATTGCAGCCGCAGCCATGCCGGAAGCAGAACCAATCTCTGCCTGACAGCCGCCAGAAGCTCCCGCCAGGGACGCACGGGACGCAATGACCTGCCCGATTCCTGCTGCCACATACATAGCTTCGATCATACGGTCTTCCTCTATCAAAAACTCTCTGCAATATGTCACAAGAACTGCCGGCATTACACCACATGCTCCGGCAGTCGGCGCTGCCACGATTCGCTTCATGCAGGCATTATTACAGCCCATTTTCAACGCATTTGCAATGACCTTTGAAACAAAATCTCCACAAAGCGGCTTTTCATTCTGGAGATATCCATCCATAAGACCGCCTTCTTTTCCGACCAAACCACTTCTGGATTTCTCGGAAGGATCATAGGCGTCAACGCTTTCTTTCATCCGCGTCCACATGAGTGTCATCTGCTGCCAGGATTCCTCTTCCGTAATCCCATTTTCCTCGCAGTCTTCTAACTGAACTGCTTTCCAGAAAGGAATGTTCTCCTTCTCACATCTGACCTGTATTTCTTCTACTGCCTGATACGCCATTATCCATTCCTCCCTTCCAAATTCAGCGAAATAACTTCCAGAATGTCTTCCTTCTTCCGCAGTTCTTCTGTCACACTAATCGGTATCCGTTCATCTGTCTCTACAACCATCACTGCGCCACCGCCTCTTTTATGTCGAAACACCTGCATCGTAGCCACGTTTATTTTTTCGCGGCTCAGTGCTGCTGAAACTTCTGTAATACATCCCGGACGGTCCATATTCCGGACAATCAATGTATTACTCTCCCCGCTGAAATCTACTTCAATTCCATCCAAAATACTGACCCGGATACGTCCTCCTCCAATAGAATATGCCTGAAGTACCATCTTTCTTCCTTCTGCATTTTTCATCACAACGCGTGCCGTATTCGGATGTGCATTTTTTAATTCTATATTTGCAATGGTAAATTCCATCCCAGCCTTTTTTGCTTCTTCAAATGCCACCGGAATCCGAAGGTCGTCCGGCTTCATGCCAAGAAGTCCGGCAATAATTGCCCGGTCTGTACCGTGTCCTTTCCCTGTAGCAGCAAATGAACCATGAAGATAAACTTCTGCTTTTTTCACAGGTTCACCAAAGAGCTGCCTGGCCGTATAACCGATCCTGGCAGCTCCCGCTGTATGGGAACTGGACGGACCGACCATGACCGGTCCCAAAATATCAAAAATACTTCCCATATCCGTTCCTCTTTTATTTCTTTTTATTTCTTTTTCTTCGGCATTACATGGATAGCTCCGCCTTCCAGCTCTTCAAGCGCTTCTCCGATTCCTTCATTGTAAGTCGGATGTGCCCGCATACCTTTCAGAAGCTGTGATACTGTCATATTATTGGCAACTGCTGTCACGAATTCACCGATCATATCGGTCGCTCTTGCACACATCATCTGTGCTCCGACAATCACGCCACTCTCTTCTTCTGCAACGATTTTAATAAATCCCCGCTCCTCTTTTGTGATGAGCGATTTTCCATTTGCGCTCATAATGAACTTACCAACTTTAACGGCAATACCTTTTTCTTTTGCCTCATCTTCCGTAATACCGACAGATGCAATTTCAGGATCTGTGTATACACAGCCCGGAACTACATTTACATCGACAGACACTTCTTTTCCGGCAAGCTGCTCTACAACCTGGATTCCCTGGGCACTTGCTGCATGGGCAAGCTGTGCTCCAAAGATCAGATCGCCGATTGCATACACGCCCGGAATACTTGTCTCGAACTTCTCATTTACAACGACACGTCCTCGGTCCATCTCCGGTGTCGCATCTTCTGCAAAGAGTCCGTCTGTGTTCGGGCATCTTCCAACCGCACATAATACATACTGGGAGGCTGCACTCTGCTCTTTTTCTTTCTCCACATACTTACAAATGTACTGGTCTCCGTCTGCTTCTACACCCTGTACAGCAGCTGCTGTGTGAATATCAATGCCGCGTTTTTTCAAAATCAATTTCAGATTCTGAGAAATCTCCTTATCCATATTCGGAAGAATTCTTGGGAGTGCCTCAAGAATCGTCACCTTACAGCCAAGTTCTGCGTAAACCGTTGCGAATTCCACACTGATAACTCCGCCACCGATAATTGTAAGGCTCTCCGGCACACTCTTCATACGGAACAGTTCATCACTGGTCAGGACTCCCGGAAGATCCATTCCCGGAATCGGCAGGATCAACGGCTTAGATCCTGCTGCCAGAATGATATGCTCTGCTTCCAGCACCTGTTCCCCGCTTTCAGACACAACTTTTACTTTCTTATCCGGAAGAAGGGTTCCTTTTCCGGAGATCTGGTCAACTTCGTTGCCCTTAAACAGCCCTTCCACACCGGAAACAAGCTGCTTTGTTGTCTCTTCTTTGTATTCAAATATTTTTTCAAAATCAAATGTTACATTTTCTGCATGGATACCAAAGCGCTCACACTCTTTTACACTTCTATATACTTCTGCTGCATGAATCATTGCTTTTGCCGGAATACATCCACGGTTCAGACATGTTCCGCCTGCTTCTCTTGCCTCAATAACAACCGTTTTAAATCCAAGCTTCGCTGCCTTAATAGCAGCCACATATCCTCCCGGTCCGGCACCGATCACGATTACATCATATTTCTCGCTCATACGGATGTCCTCCTGTAATTATCCACAATACTGCCAGATGGCAGTGTCTTTTTCCACAACTTCTTTCATATCTTTCCACCTTGTTCAACTGGATGTAACACTTGAATTGAATTCGGAAAGACATTTTTTCTGCTAGAGTTCTTCCTCTTTTATCCACTCGATAATATCTGCTATCATCTCTTCTTCCTGCTTATCCTCAGCCCAGTAAAGTCTAAGCTCCGAGCAAATATTCTTCTTATGATAACGGATACCTTTTAAATACTTCGGAAGCTTCTCGATCGTCATAGGTTTCAGCGAATCTGAGTATACATTGACATCAGAAATCTTTCCTTTATCCACCTGGAACTGAATATTCATCTGCCCCCACGAAAATCTCTTTGATATCTCATACTGGAAATCAATTTTCCGTCCAAAGCGCCAGTCCCAGGAGGAAAAATGTTTCGTCCTCATTTCAATTTCTTTCTGATCCAGATCTTCCATCTTACACTCATTCGATGTCAGGCCATAGACTTCTTCAAATGCTTCACGAAGTGCTTTTTTCAATGCTTCCAATGTCAGATCCGGTATGTAATCCACCAGATTAGTCACTCTTGATTTTACAGAGTCCACACCTTTGGACTGTAATTTTTCCTTTGATACAGTCAGATACTTGGAAAGCATCTCTTTGTTCACATTCATCATCAATGTTCCGTGATGATAGCAATGCTGCTCCTGCTCATAAAATGCATTTCCGGAAAATTTCTTTCCATCAATCAAAATGTCATTTCTTCCGGACTTCTCCGCTTTTGCACCTAACTTTTGCACTGCTTTGACAATAACTTCCAACTGTCTGTCAATGCTGTAATTTTCTTTTGATACGAGAAATGTGAAATTCAGATTTCCCAGATCATGATATACCGCTCCGCCACCGGAAAGACGACGTGCCAGATGTCCTCCATTTTCCTCAAGACTTTCAACTTTACATTCTTTCCAGGCATTCTGATTTCTTCCGATTACAACGGTATTCTGATTCTGCCACAAATATAAAATACACTCCTGAGGTTCACAGTGGAGGAGTAAATACTCCTCCACTGCAAGATTTTTATATGGATGAAACTGACCGCTCTCAATGTATGTAATCTTCTCTACCATACGCAATCCCCTTATCCTATTTTCAAATAATATCTTTCGCTTTTATTTACATTACTTCTGAAATGATACCTCAAAATTATACTTAAGTACCGGATGTCTTGCTGCCTCTACCTCATCCATTCTTGTGACCGGTGTTGTCACCGGTGCCTGAAGCAGGCTTTCCGGATTCTCAAGTGCGTCATTGTAAAGCTTACGAAATACCTCAATTGCATGATCCAGTACTTCTTTTGACTCTGTCTCTGTCGGCTCTACCATCAGCGCTTCATGTACAATTAACGGGAAATACATTGTAGGCGGATGGATTCCGTTATCCAGAAGTCCTTTTGCGATATCCATTGCAGATACGCCTGCTTTCTTCTTCAGATCTTCCAGACTCATAACAAACTCATGCATGCATACCTCATCATATGCCATTGTATAGAGGTCTTTTAACTTGTTCATCATATAGTTCGCGTTCAGAACTGCGTTCTGGCTTGCCTCCGGAATTCCTTCTTTTCCAAGTGTCATCAGGTAAGTCAGTGCTTTGACAACTACAAGGAAGTTTCCATAGAATTCTTTCATCTCACCAATGCTGTGCTCGGCTTTCTCCATTGCCAGAGCCCCTTCTTTTTCTACCACTCTGTAGGATGGCAGGAACTGCAGCAACATACTCTTGCAGCCAACCGGTCCGCTTCCCGGACCTCCGCCTCCATGAGGTGTTGAAAATGTCTTATGAAGGTTCAGGTGAATCACGTCGAATCCCATATCTCCAGGTCTTACAGTTCCCATAACTGCATTCAGGTTTGCTCCATCGTAATAGCAAAGACCACCGCATTCATGTACGATTTCTGTAATTTTTAAAATATTTTTGTCAAACAATCCAACCGTGTTCGGATTGGTCAGCATCAGTCCTGCAGTATCTTCTCCACATGCTGCCTTTAACGCTTCAAGGTCTACTCCTCCGTCCGGTGCAGATGCAATGCTGACTACCTTATAGCCTGCCATTGTAGCACTGGCCGGGTTGGTTCCATGCGCAGAATCCGGTACAATGATTTTTGTTCTCTTCTCGTCCCCTCTGCTCTCATGATATGCCTTAATGAGCATCAGACCTGTAAACTCTCCGTGAGCTCCTGCTGCAGGCTGGAATGTCATACCGTCCATTCCTGTGATCTCGCACAGGTATTCTTCGGATTTTTTCAGAACTTCTAGGCATCCCTGTACAGAATGTTCTGGCTGTAGCGGATGGATCTGGGTAAATCCAGGCAATGCTGCCATATCTTCATTAATTTTCGGATTGTACTTCATCGTACAAGATCCAAGTGGATAGAATCCATCATTGACTCCATGGGATTTCTTTGCCAGTTCTGTATAGTGTCTGGAAAGGTCATTCTCAGACATTTGCGGAAGGTGAAGCTCTTTTTGTCTTGCATCCTTCTCACCAGGTTTTTTGATTTCTACATCGCAGGCTGGGAGCATGCCCATGCCTCGTCCGGCTCTGCTTTTTTCAAATACTAACATGCTCTACACCTCCTTTAAAAGGCGGATAACTTCATCCATCTCTTCTTTTGTGTTCATCTCTGTACAGCACCATAATACTCGATGGTTTCCAAGTGGATATCCTCCCAGGATTCCATGCTCTTCCAGCGCCTTTAATGCTTCGCAAGGACATTTTTCAGATACAGTTACAAATTCGTGGAAGAATTCTCCCTTATTCTCTACTTTGAATCCGATCTTATCAAGCTCTGCTGCCAGATAATGTGCTTTGGAAGCAGACTGAAGCGCTGCTTCTTTGATTCCTTCACTTCCCATAGCCGACATGTACACGCCAACTGCCAGCGCACAAAGTGCCTGATTGGAACAAATGTTACTGGAAGCTTTTTCTCTGCGGATATGCTGCTCTCTTGCCTGAAGTGTTAATACATATCCGGTCTTTCCATTATGATCTTCTGTCTGACCGACAATTCTTCCCGGAAGCTTTCTCATCATGCCTTCTGTGGCTGCCATAAATCCTAAGTATGGTCCTCCAAATCCAAGTGGAAGTCCCAGTGGCTGTCCATCTCCGACTGCCACATCTGCACCGTACTCTGCCGGTGTCTTGATGATTCCAAGGGAGATCGGATTCACACCCATGATATATTTTGCCCCGGAACCATGAGCAATTTCCCCGATTGCCTGTGCATCTTCCAGATTACCGTAATAGTTCGGATGCTGGATATAGACACATGCTGTCTGCTCGTCTATATTTTCTTTCAGATAATCCAGATCTGTCACGCCGTCTTTTTCCGGAATCTCCACGATCTCCATTCCATTTCCATGACAATACGTATGTATCGTTGCCAGTGCATCCGGCAGGATCGCTGCGGATACGAAGGCTTTCTTACGCTTTCTCTCCTGGCACATTGCCACGCCTTCTGCTGCCGCCTCGGCACCATCATACACACAGGCATTGGACACATCCATTCCGGTCAGATCACAGATCATTGTCTGATACTCGAAAATGGACTGTAAGATTCCCTGACTGATCTCTGCCTGATACGGTGTATATGCTGTCAGCAGATTTTCTTTTGAAATCACACTGTTCACTATGGATGGAATAAAATGTCTGTATGCTCCTGCACCTCGGAAAATGATCTTAAATACCTGATTCTTTGATGCAATATTTTCCATCTCTCTGCGGACTTCCAGCTCTGACTTTCCTTCCGGAATATTCAGTCCGCCTTTGATCTTAACCTCATCAGGAATGTGTGCGAACAGATCCTCGATAGAACTGTATCCAATCTCTTTTAACATTTCCTGACGTTCTTCTAACGTATTCGGTACATAGCTTCCCATATGCCGTCCACCTCCCGTCTTTGTCTTACTGCTCGCTTGCTACAAATGCCTCGTATTCTGATGGGGATAATAATTCCTCTTTCTCAGATACTTCTTTTACTTTGATAAACCATGCATCATATGGTGCTCCGTTGATAGATTCCGGTGCATCTAAAAGCTCCTCGTTAATCTCACACACAACTCCGGAAACCGGTGAATATACATCGGAAACAGCTTTTACAGACTCAACATCACCAAATGCCTCACCAACGGATACGCTATCTCCCTCTTCCGGAAGATTTACAAATACTAAGTCTCCAAGCTCAGACTGTGCGTAGTCTGTAAGACCAATTGTAACAACATCTCCTTCTTCTTTTACCCACTCATGTGATTTTGCATATAATAATCCTTCTCTGATTTCCATCTTAATAATCTCCTTTTTTATATATTCTCTTTTTTAATCCTTCAACAAAACTTATTTCGCTCTCTTGTAGAATGGCAGTGCTATGACTTCTGCCTCGACTTTACGTCCTCTTACATCTACTTCTACTTTATTACCGATCTCTACACTTCCGGCATCTACTAATGCCATTGCGATTGGATATCCCAGGAACGGACAATGTGTTCCGCTTGTTGTATGTCCGATTTTCTTTTCTCCAATATAGATATCCTGATGTTCACGGATAATTCCTCTTCCGGTTACTTTAAGTCCGATTCTTGTAATCTCCGGCTCACCACGCTCTTTCATGGCTTTCTTTCCGATGAAGTCTTCCTCTTTTCCCATCTTGACTGCAAATTTCAGGCCTGTCTCAAGTGGTGATATTTCATCATCCATCTCATGTCCGTACAGTGGCATCGCTGCTTCCATACGAAGTGTATCTCTGGCTCCAAGTCCACATGGAATCAGCCCTTCGTCTTTTCCGGCCTCTAAAAGTGCATCCCACATTTTCTCAGCATTTTCACTTGTCAGATATAACTCGACTCCGTCCTCTCCTGTGTATCCTGTCTTGGAAATGATACATGGGATTCCAGCTACCTCTGTATCGAATACTGCATGATAATATTTCTTTGGGATGTTCTCTTCTGCCGTTAATTTCTTCAGGATCTCCATTGCTTTTGGTCCCTGAAGTGCAATCTGCCCATACTGGGAAGATGCATCTGTAAATGTGACCTCTCCGAATTGATGGTCTAACATCCACTGATAATCTTTATCTTTGTTCGCCGCATTAACTACGATAAAGTAATCATTATCTCCACGTTTGTATACGATCAGGTCATCAACCGTTCCACCATTCTCGTTACACATCGGGCTGTATCTTGCCTGCCCATCTACCATGTTGGTAAAATCATTTGTCAGCAGCTTCTGCAGGTTTGCAAGTGCATCTTTTCCCTGGCACAATACCTCTCCCATATGAGACACATCGAAAAGTCCTGCTTTTTCTCTAACTGCCATATGCTCTGTGATAACACCTGTTCCATACTGTACCGGTAAGAGATATCCTGCAAATGGAACGATCTTACCGCCTGCTTTCACATGCGCATCATAAAGTGGTGTTTTTAACTCCATATCATATCCTCCTTCTTGTTTTTAATAGGGACGTTAATTATAGAGATACATTAATTTATTCATATAATGGATATTTCTCGCAGATTTTTGTAACTTCATCTCTGATTTCATCTGCCTTTGTCTCAAAGTCTGTCACTGTCATCTTGATCAGTTTTGCGATTATCTTCATATCCTCTTCCTTCAGTCCTCTTGTTGTAACTGCTGGTGTACCGATTCTGATT
Organism: Dorea sp. AGR2135; assembly: GCF_000420885.1. Classification (NCBI taxonomy): domain Bacteria; kingdom Bacillati; phylum Bacillota; class Clostridia; order Lachnospirales; family Lachnospiraceae; genus Dorea; species Dorea sp. AGR2135. Next base: position 147,335 of record NZ_ATVU01000005.1, read on the forward strand.
CCACTTGTTATAAATGGGCTTGCCGGATCATTTGGTACTGAGTTCTTATTGACTGTGATGTAAACCTCGTCCAGTCGGTTCTGAAGTTCTTTTCCGGTAATGTTCATGTTCTGAAGATCTACTAACATCAAGTGGTTATCCGTTCCACCACTTACCAGATTGAAGCCTTCTGCAATCAATGCATCTGCAAGTTCTTTCGCGTTATTCACTATCTGCTTCTGATACTCTTTGAACTCTGGTTTCAATGCCTCTCCAAAGCAGACAGCTTTTGCTGCAATAATATGCATCAGCGGACCACCCTGAGTTCCCGGGAAGATTGCTTTGTTAATTGCTTTTGCATGTTCTTCCTTACACATGATCACTCCGCCTCTTGGTCCTCTCAATGTCTTGTGAGTTGTCGTTGTAACTACATCTGCGTATGGAACCGGATTCTGGTGAAGTCCTGCTGCAACCAGTCCTGCGATATGTGCCATATCTACGAAGAGATAAGCGCCAACTTCTTTTGCAATATCTGCAAAGATATCGAATCGGATCTCTCTTGGATAAGCAGAAGCTCCTGCAACAATCATCTTTGGCTTACATTCATGTGCAAGTTTTCGAATCTCATCGTAATCCAGTACTCCGTCATCGTTGATGTTGTAAGGAACAAAATTATATAAAATACCGGATTGGTTTACCGGTGATCCATGTGTCAGATGTCCGCCGTGTGCCAGGTTCAGTCCCATTACTATGTCGCCCGGTTTAATCAGTGCCTGATATACTGCATTGTTTGCATTTGCTCCTGAGTGTGGCTGAACACATGCATGATCACAGCCAAATAATTCTTTTAATCTCTCAATTGCCAGATTTTCAATGATATCTACATTCTCGCAGCCACCATAATATCTCTTGCCCGGATATCCTTCTGCGTATTTATTTGCCGGTACAGTTGCCATAGCCATCATCACTGCCGGGCTGATAATGTTCTCAGATGCGATCAGCTCCAGGTTTCTTCTCTGGCGTCCAAGCTCCAACTCAATTGCTTTTCCAACCTCTTCGTCATAGTTCTTCACATAATCTGTTACCTGTTCAACCATGTTCATTTTCTAATCATCCTCCAAATTTCCCCAAAAATTTTTAAAAAAGGGTACAAAAAAAAGCAGGTAAAAAATAATTTCTTAACAATCTTAAGACTTATTATTTTTTATCTGCCTCTGTCCTTTCACCTGAAAGATTGCTTACCGGTCTTCGCGTGTATGGCAGGTAAGTTACTTCTTCGGTACAATCCCTTCCATTGTTCTCCAGAGTGTTGTCCAGACCCGTTCCTTTTGCCTGAGAGTTTCTGCTTGCCCCTTCGGCTCCAGTCTATCATTCCATGTGTCGCGTATCACATGATAGTGGTATCTCACAAGTCCTTCCTTCAACTTAACCTCAGAATACAGCTGTCTGACAATAAAGTCAAGCGTTAAATATTTTTCTTACTTGTTAGAATTCTATCAGTGATTATTGTTAAATATCTGACACCGTGTTTACAGCCTTTACACCAGTTTTACATGCTTTTTTCTCAGTAAATAAAAACTATTCTGTACTTGCGTTTTTACTACTATCATTACTGCTGTCCGTACTTGTGTCTGTACTACTAACTAATCTTGACTTAGGAATTTCGATATTCTCCTTCTTGTATGCATCCAGTACAGCCTCCTTGATACATTTTGCATATGCTTTCGCACCTGCCGAGAGCAAATGTGTATCGTCTGCATCAAAATACTCATCATGACCCTCGCTTGCAGCATACCAGTCGATCAGATATGTATGATCATTTTCTTCTACTAATTTTTTTATCTTGCTGTTGCTTTCCTCTTCGAACGTATCATGCGGAATTCGGACTGTTGTCAGAAACAATGGCATATCCTTCCCTATCTTCTCCCGAATATCTTCAAGTTCACCATTGATCGGACTGTTCGAAAGTGATGCAAATATGACGCCTTCTCCCTCCCATTTCTTTTCGTCAATGTAGGAATCAAGAACTTGTTTACCAAGTGATGTGATCCGTCCGATTTTAGTATCACTGACACTGTTTGGAAATATTTCATAAAAATCATCTGTTACATCAACTGCAATAGAATCCCCGATGAGCAGGAGATTTAAACCTTCCAGAATCTCATCATCCGTCAGATCAGCCGTACAGATGGTATCTTCACTCTCTGAACCATTCGCTTTCTGCTTTGCAAGTTGTTCTTCCGTCATCTTACCGGTCTCTTTTGCCTTTGCCTCACGTTTTTGTAATGTATCCAATGCATTTTTCTTCGGCACAAATATCATGCAAAGTATCAGTGACACGGTCAGTACAAATGTGCCTGCCATTACCTTTAAACTTCTTCTTGCCACCTGTATCTGGCGCTTCTTCTCCTGCCTGGATTTCGGTCTGCTTCTTAAAATATTCAAATATTCCCCAATAATACCATGGCGGATCGGTGTCTCAATAAAACGATAAGAAAGCTCTGCCAGGACAACACTTAATACAATCTCAATCAATGTAATCCACCAGGATGCCTTTATCCCCTTACTGATTAACAAAATGATTGGATAATGCCACAGATATATGCTGTATGAACGATTCCCCATCCATTTCAAGACTGGGTTACTTAAGAATCTGCTAAGCCAGGTCTTTCGTCCTGATACTGCATAGACCATCAATACGGTCAGAATTGTTCCAAAAAATTGTCCTCCTCTGTACCAGAAATTACTGGAACCATTGATTGCTATCGTCATCACGAGCAACACTGCAAAAGACACACTGCCCAAAAACATATTGACACTAGCTGAAAGTCTTCTTGGAACCATCCGGTACTCCCACAGAATTGCAAGTAATGCACCGAATAAAAGGGAAAATGCTCTCGTGTCTGTCCCATAATATACCCGGCTGGCATCCTGCTGTGGATCAAATAATACAATCATCAAAATTACTGAGATCAGCGCCAGCAGCAACGTTACTCCTGCAAACAAAAGACCTCTATTTGCCCGTCCCTCTTCTCTGCTTTTTACTAACTTATAGATTCCCAAAAGAATCAATGGATATATCAGATAAAATTGTGTCTCAATCGCCAGTGACCAACAATGCGTAAATGGTGACGGTATTCCGGCCGCTTCAAAGTAAGATACCTTATTAAAAATCTGCCACCAGTTATTAAATCCCAGAACAGATGCCAGGAAATCCTTACAGCCCTTTGTAAAAATAATCCTGTTTACGACTGCGCTGACAAATATTATAACAACTGCCATTGACATAACTGCAGGAACAAGACGCCTGATACGCCTCAGCCAAAAGTTCTTCAAATCTATTGTTCCTTCTTCTTCTACTTCGGAAATCAGTATGCCTGTAATTAAATATCCTGATAAAACAAAAAATACTGTCACACCAAGAAAGCCACTCTTAAATAAAGCCAGCTTCAAATGATATGCCAGTACCATAATAACCGCAATTGCTCTTATGCCATCAAGCCCTGTGATGTATCTTCTCTTTTTCCCCATAACTCTTCATCCTCATTTGTACTTTTTATTGTTTAGCTCATAACTTCTGTTGCCTCTCTTCTTGTCTCTAATATCTCTTATACATAATATTAAATAAAAGTACAAAAAAAAACAAGAACCTTTAAAGTTCTTGCTTGTCTGCATGAGCGTGCGGGGATTCGAACCCCGGACAACTTGATTAAAAGTCACGTCGTTCAAATCCTTGCAAGCGCCGTAATAACGCCGTTTTTCAAGTGTGCTCTGAGGCACATTTGAGACATCTTGATTTTAATTGATTTTTTCGTTCTTGTCAATAATATTATTTTTCGTCTTTTCGACCAACCAAATAGTCCATAGAGACATTATAAAAATCAGCCATTGTGATTAACATATGTATATCTGGCTCTCGTCCTTTCGTCTCATATCCGGCTATGGTTGATCTTGATACTCCCAGTGCAGTGCCTGCTGCCATCTGTGATAGTCCCCTCTCTTCTCTCAGCTCTTTCAGCCTTATCGCAAGCTTTTCCATATAACCACCTCTTATTATAATGTAGCAAAATTTTTGCTGATAATAAAGGGGTAATATTTCCACTATCCTACATACTTCTTGCCACCATAATATGCAGCAATCCAGCCGCTTGGAATCTTGATCCAGATGTCATTGCCAACCTCGCGGACGTCCTTGCAGGTTACGCGAGTGCCTTTCTTGAGTCTCCCGTTATCGTGCGCGTGTTGCTGTGCATTACTGGATAACTCCGCATAAGATTTTTCCGGATTATTGGTTCCCGGACCGGTTCGGACGCTCAGGTCGTCCACCTGTGTTGCATAGACTTGTCCGACGACATAAGCTCTGGTACTCTTTGAAGCGAAAGTCACTCCAGATCCATTGTCCAGGACTACAACTGTATGTCCCTTGGTGCGTGTAACAAGAATATCCCCTCGTTTCAGATATGTACTTTCCTTGCAGCGCTTATCATCTTTCAGGATTTCGAACGCTCCTGTCTTTCGCAAGGTTTCCAGCTCTGACGCTGTGTTGAAATCTCCAACCTGTATTCCGGCATATAAGCAACATACTCTGACCAGTGCAGAGCAATCTACCTCCACATCAACATTGACCTTGCTGAGATTATAGTTATACTTAACCGCAATCTTTCTAAGGCTGTCTCTGTGTGCCTGGCAATAACCGATGTGATTATTGTTGCACGCTGCTTCCATTGCCTGTGCAATCTTCTCTGCTACAGTTGGATCTTTCGGTCTTGCTACGTACCAACCTTTTCTGTGCAGATAGTAATTCTGTATAGACACTTCTCCACCGGTCTGATCTCCGGCTTTTCCTCCGGTGGTGGTGCCCTTCTCATTAATACGTGC
>NZ_ATVU01000006.1:0-129293 GCF_000420885.1 Dorea sp. AGR2135
CGTGAGACAGTTCGGTCCCTATCCGGCGTGGGCGTAGGATATTTGAGAGGAGCTGTCCTTAGTACGAGAGGACCGGGATGGACTGGCCGCTGGTTGATCTGTTGTTCCGCCAGGAGCATAGCAGAGTAGCCAAGCCGGGACGGGATAAACGCTGAAGGCATCTAAGCGTGAAGCCCCCCTCAAGATGAGATATCCCAACGAAAGTTGTAAGACCCCTTGAAGACGACGAGGTAGATAGGACAGAGGTGGAAGTGTGGTAACACATGGAGCTGACTGTTACTAATAGGTCGAGGGCATAACCAAAAGCAAGAGCATAAAAGTGCGAAGCACAGGTGGATAGGTAAAGATGTTAAAAAGTTTCTTATATGCAGTTTTGAAGATATATGAAAAAACCCTTGTAATTTTTGTTACTTGGGTTTATTATATATTTGTTATTCCTCGATAGCTCAGTGGTAGAGCATTCGGCTGTTAACCGAAGGGTCGTAGGTTCGAACCCTACTCGGGGAGTTAGTTAACCTGTAAGTATTATGCTTACAGGTTTTTTTAGTTCTTAATACTGCACTGATAAAAATTTATTTTATAAATTCAAATTTTCAATATAAGAGGACATTTTCTTATTAAAATGCTATTATAGTTAAAGAAATTTCGACAAAACAAAAGAAGAATGTTTTTGCCGACACAGAAAGATGAAAGGAATAGGAGAGGCAGGCATTATGGAAGAATTAATTTATGTGGACAGACGAAATTCAAATTGCAATAAATGGGACGGTCAGACAGCAATGTTTGGCGAGGAAGGTCTGCATGCCATGTGGGTCGCAGATATGGATTTTAAAATTCCACAGTGTGTACAGAAAGCTCTGCATGAGTACGTGGATTTTGGAGCAATAGGATACTACCGGATTCCAGATGGTTATTACGATGCATTTATCAACTGGGAAAAGAAACATTTTAATTTCGAAGTAAAGCGAGAGTGGCTTCGTTTTGCACCGGGAGTTGTAGCAGCGTTCAACTGGATGATCCAGATGCTGACAAAAAAAGGGGATGCAGTGATTGTCATGACTCCGGTGTACTATCCATTTCTGCAGGCGGTGACCAACAATGAGCGTAAGTTGATTACTTCTGATCTAGTTAATGAAAATGGAAATTATTCGATTGATTTCGATGATTTTGAAAAGAAAATCGTGGATAACGATGTAAAAGCATTTATCTTATGCTCACCGCACAATCCGGTAGGAAGGGTCTGGAGAAAAGAAGAACTTAAGGAAATGCTTGAAATTTGTCATAGACATCATGTGTATGTAATTTCTGATGAGATTCATCAGGATTTTGTATTTGGGGATAAGAAGCAGACACCATCCTATCTTATGACAGAACATTGGAATGAAATCCTTACAATCACTGCACCATCCAAGACATTTAATCTGGAAGGAGGACAGAATTCATTTGTGATAATTGCAGATGAAAATCTTCGGGCAAAATGGGATGATTTTGCTAAGAGAATCCGTCTGATGACAGGAAACGCATTTGGATTTGTAGCGGCAGAAGCGGCATACAAAGGTGGCCAGGAATGGCTGGATAAAGTGAAGAAGCAGATTGTAGATAATGATCAGTATCTGAGAGAACTTTTCAAAGAGAATCTTCCGCAAGTGGTAGTTACTCCATTGGAGGCAACATATCTGGTATGGATTGATTTAAGAGCGTACATAAAACCGGAAGATACGAAAGAGTTTATCCAGAAAAAATGCCGTCTTGCGGTAGATTTCGGAGACTGGTTCGGGGGAGACAGATTCAATGGATTTATTCGTATGAATCTTGCTACTTCCAGAGAAAATGTGGAAATCGGTGTGAAACATATTATTGATGGAATATTAGGAGAAAAGTAGAAAAAAGTATAGAGTGGCAAGCTTATAGATGAAAACTATAGGCTTGCTGTTTTATTTTAAAAATCAATTTGAATAATAAAAAAGATTGATTTATTATACAATTGTATGTACAAAATAGATCAATAGAAAGAAATTATTGCTATAAAAAGAAAGGCAATTATACATGAGCGGCATTCAGATTAAGGATTTATCATTTGCCTATGAAGCAGGTGGAAAATTAATTTTAAAAGACATTAATACAGAAATCGGAGAAGGAGAATTTGTCTGTATCCTTGGGCAGTCTGGCTGTGGTAAGAGTACACTGCTTCGTCTACTGGCAGGTCTTGAAACGGCAACTACAGGAGAGATTCTGAGTGATGGTGTAGCTATTGGGGAACCAAGTCTTAATAAAGGTGTTGTATTTCAGGATTATGGATTGTTTCCGTGGATGTCAGCAGGCGAGAACATTCTTCTGGCATTGAAGCAAAGATATCCTAAGAGAGATAAAAAAGAATTAAAAGAAATAGCCGTAAATATGATAAAAGCTGTCGGGCTGGATGAAAGCATATACAAAAAGCTTCCGAAAGAATTATCAGGTGGTATGAAGCAGAGATGTGCAATCGCACAAGCATTCAGTATTGATCCGCCGATTCTTTTGATGGATGAGCCGTTTGGTGCTCTGGATGCGGTGACGCGTGCAAGACTTCAGGATCTGGTACGGGAACTCTGGACACGGGATGAAAAGAAGAAAACAGTGTTTTTTGTTACCCATGATGTGGATGAGGCACTTCTTCTGGCAAACCGGATTCTTGTTTTGGGACAGTCACCAAGTCATATTATTTATGATGTCAAGATTACAGAAGAACTGCATCAGACGCGTGACACATTATTTGAGAATATTGATATGATGAAGCTTCGTATTACATTGATTAATCAGATAAATAAAGATGTCACGACACATATTTAAAATGGAAAGCCATGTAAATAGTGGGATTGATATGTGATATATACAGGCAGGCCCGTTATATATAGTGTTATCCATATACTGACGGAATTGCTGCCTGTCAGGAAATGGATAATGCAGAGATTTTAGTATAAGTAGTAAAAACAGAAAAGGAGAAGGGTATGAAAAAGAGAGTTTTAGCACTTATGTTAGTGCTCGGTATGACGTTTAGTCTTGCAGCATGTGGAAGCAGTAATGACAAAAAGTCTGACGACACAAAAACAGGGACAACTGACAAAGATAGCAAGGAGAAAATGACAACTGTAAAGTGGAATTATGGTTCAAGTGGTAACGTCCTTGTAACAATTGCAGAAGAAGAAGGATATTTTGAGGATGAAGGAATCGAGATTGAGCCGGTAGAGGCAACTCAGAATATGGATGCAATGGCTCTTCTTGCAGCAGGAAAGGTTGATGTCGTATCAAATGCGGGTACATCTAATCCGCTTCAGCAGATAGCACAAGGTGTAGATCTTACAATTTTTGGCGGACATATGGTAGAAGGATGTATGCCGGTTGTTGCAAAAGCTGGAACAGAGTGGAAAGGTATTGAATCATTTATTGGACAGTCCGTTGCAGTAAATCCAAGTTATTTCGCATTTACAGGTGCAGTTATGGATCTTGGATATGATAATCCGTTAGATGCAGTTGACTGGAAAGTATATTCAAGCTATGATGATGCATTAGCTGCTGTTCAGAACGATGAAGTAAAATATGCGCTTATGGGAACACAGAACAACTATGGTGTGAAACAGCTTGTAGACTCAGGTGACATCGAAATCGTAAGCTATCAGAGTGAAATCATGGAGAACTATTCTTGCTGCCGTATGGTTGGACAGACAAAATGGGTAAATGACAATCCGGATACAGTCAAAGCAATTATCCGTGCATTACTCCGTGCACAGTCCTGGTATGAGGCAAATAAAGAAGAAGCAGTTTCTCTTCATGCAAAACGTATCGGTCAGGAAGATGACTATGTGGCAGCTTACATGATGGACGACAAACATTATTTTGTAAATGTAGATCCTCTTAAGAACAGTGTGGTACGTGCATGGAACATTCTTGACAAAACAGGATACCTCGGTGATGACTGCAAGATCGATATTGAAGATCATATCAACACAGAGCTTTATGAAGAAGCACTTGCTGAGGCAACAAAATCTTATGGTGATGAGGCACCGGATTTCTATGAGGCACAGCAGAAATTCTTTGACGAAAACGATAAATAGCAGATTTTAGGAGATGGGTAAATGAAAACAATCAAGGGCTTTGTGAAAAAATACTGGATTACAGTATTGATATTTGCAGGATTAGTACTGTTATATTATTATGTGGCAGATGTGAAAATGCTGAATCCATATTTGTTTCCAACAACGGAAAAGATTGCAGCAGCCTTTGAGTCGAATAAAGAAGTAATGCTTACAAATATGCTTGCTTCTTTCAAATTACTCATCCCATCAGTATTTCTTTCTTTAGTGATTGCAGTTATATTTGGTACAATCATGGGATTAAATAAGAAAATCAGGGAAGCACTGCATCCGGTTATTTATGCCTTTAGCGTAATCCCGTCAATCTTATTGTCGCCGTTTGTACTGTTGTTGTCACCAACATTATTATCAGCTTCCATATTTTTGGTTGTATATAATATTGTCTGGGCAACATTATTTGCTACAATCACAGGAATCATGACCATTGATAAGCGCTATTTGGACAAGGCAGCTACATTGGAACTGACAGGTATAAAGCGGTTCATGAAAGTAATTCTGCCGGCAGCAAGTCCATCTATTCTGGCCGGTTTTGTAAATTCACTGAGAAGTTCTTTTGTAATGCTTGTATTTGCTGAAATGTATGGTGGCGGTTCAGGCATGGGCTATTTTGTAAAAAAGAATTCTGAACTTGGTGTATTTGCCAATACCTGGGTTGGATTTATCTTTATGGTAGTTGTGTTAGTAGTTGTAATGCAGATATTTGAAAAGGTGAAAGAACAGCTGCTTAAATGGACAATTGATTAAAATTAAATGAAGATGAAAATATAGGGAAGTTGTGGTACATGGATGTGTATCACAGCTTCCCTTTTTTAACAAAAGCTTAATGCATTTCATAAGTTTTAGTGCAACATATGGAGACCGCCGATGACAGCGTAAACTTTCTGATTCCCCAGTGCCATTTGCACTTCTTTTACAATATTGACGATTCCGCCATGGGAGCAGCTGTTGAGTAAAATCAGTCCTTTTGGAGTTTCGAATCCGCCGGCGTCCAGAAGATATTTCATGCCGTTATATTCGATATAAACGGACAGACCGTGCTCAGCACATAAGGAGCATTTGGATGTGTTTTCGATTAAAACAATAACTTTCATAATGTAACCTACTACATCATTTTCTCTGTGATTATCTGAGCTGTTTTTTGTTTATTATCTAATGCTTTTTTACCAAGTGTCTTGTATACTTCAGCATATAGAAGGTCTATTAAGAAAAGCTGGGCTGTTTTAGTAGCAATAGATCCTCCTTCCATTGGTCCTTCATTAGCACCACATAATAGAACAACAGTAGAATATTGTGCGGCAGGAGTTTTTGCAAATTTAGTAATAAAAACAACTGTTGCTCCGGAAGAGTAACAGATCTTGGCAATTTCAATACAATCTTTTGTGATGCCGGAATTGCAGAAAATAATTGCTAGATCATCATTTCCTAATAAAGCTGCTTGTGTTAACTGAATATGAGCATCAGCATTATAGATTACATTAGGCATGATTTTCATAAATTTATTCTTAAATTCATTTGCACTTGTACCAGAACCACCAAAGCCAAAGAGATTAATAGTTTTTGAATTAAGAATATAATCAACAACTTCAGGAATTGCATTAAAATTCAGTGTTCTGCAGGTAGTTTCTAATGCTGTTATATAAGCTTGCATAACATTATAAGCAGTGTCCTGACAATTGGTAGTATTGGAAATATTAATTGTATCTTTTGGCGTAGAGACTCCATTAGAAGAAGTGCTTACTGCCAGTGAAAGTTTGAAATCTTGATAGCCTTTTAACTCTAAAGTGCGACAGAAACGGAATACACTCGTTTCACCTACACCGCAATGCTTAGATAAGTCGGTAATTGTAGATGCCAGTGCTTCTTGCGGGGAGGATAAAACGAAGTCGGCAACTTTTTTTTCGGCTTTTGTCATTTGAGAATAATATAAAGTGATTTTGTTCATTAGATTATTGGTTGCCATGTAACACCTCCGATTATTAATGTTTATAGTATAAATTTTAACAAAAAAACAAAACTTGTCAATTAGATTGAAAAAAAACATGTTTTTTATACAAAATAAAATAAAAATTATTTTTGCCATATTGCACAAAAATAGTTTTGGCCGCAATAAAGCAATTGACAAATATATATGTAAGTGTTATTTTATGAAAAAGAAAACATTTTTTATTTCTGAAAAATAAAAAAAATTTCCAAAAAGAAAGGAGAACGTTAATGAAAAAGAAAATTGTAAGTGTATTGCTGTGTGTGGCAATGTTATCCACAATGTTAGTTGGTTGTGGAGGGTCAGGAGGAAAGAGCAGTAAGGCAGATGGAGATAAGCCATATTCTGGTGAAAAGCTAACGGTACTGTACATGTCAGGTGTATATGCTGAAGCGGCAGAAAGCATGGTAGATGAATTTGAGGAGAAAACTGGTGCAACAGTAGAAGTTGTTGATTTCCCTTATACTACATTGCATGAAAAGACACTCTTAGATTTAACTAGTGGCACGGGTTCTTATGATGTTATTGATGTTGCAAGTCAGTGGGATGGAGAATTTGCTCCATACTTGACAGATCTTTCCGATTTTATGGACAAGGATAATTATAAGACGGATGAGTTTATTGAGAAGGTTCTAGAGAATAGTGGAGAGTGGCAGGGAGTTCAGACAGGTATTCCGAATGCAAGTACACCACAGTTATTTGCCTACAGAACAGATTTACTACCAAATGGACTTCCAGATACATGGAAAGAATACAGAGAAGTTGCAAAAGAACTGACAGATAAAGATAAAGGAATGTATGGAATTTCCGTATCAGCCACAACAGGACAACTTGGTGGCGTATTTGATTATATTTTATGGTCCATGGGTGGTGCCTGGGCTGATGAGGACTGGAATGTAACAATTGATTCTCAGGAAACAAGAGATGCATTAAACCACCTGAAAGAGATTCAGGATTATGCAGATCCATCTATTCTGTCTTGGGGAACAGAAGAATCCATCAAAGCATTCCTTGATGGAAATGCAGCAATTTGTGAAACATGGCCTACACTTGGATTGGTTCAGGCAGCAGATGATGAATCACAGTCTAAAGTTGCTGGAAAATGGGCTTTAAGTACAATTCCATATGATAAAACAGGAACTACATTATTAAGTGCATGGGATGTATCTATACCAGCAGCATCTAAGAATCAGGAGCTTGCATGGGAATGGGTTAAGATGTATACGAGTGCAGAAAAGCAGAATCAGTTCTATGATGACTTTGGTATTCTTTCACCGAGAAAAGCATTTTGGGAGAGGGATGGAATTAAAGGAACATATATGGATACTGTTCGTGAGGCTCTTGATACAGCAAATATTTGGTGGAGAATTCCAGCATCTACAGAAGTTGATTCTATGCTCAATACAGTAGTTAGTCAGTATATGACAGGTGAGATTGATCTTGAAACAGCTGTTAGTAAGATGAAAAAAGGAATAGAAGAAGCATTGAAAAATGCACCGCCTGAAGAAGGAACTAAAAACTATAACATGTAAAACATCACAGGGCACTGGCCGTTTTCGTGCTGGTGTCCTGTCCTTTTGAACAAGTTACTATTTTCGTATGGAGGTGTGATGCGAAATGAGCAAGAAAAATAATACGCAAGGGATGCTAAAAAAGAGTAAGAGTGATAAAGTGGCTTCATGGTGCTTTATGTTACCAACGATGATTTTTTTAGGAATCACGGCGTTACTGCCTCTTCTATATTCTTTATATTTAAGTTTTTTTAAATTGAAATTAAATTTACCAAATGCAATTCCCGAATTTGTAGGACTTCAGAATTATATTAAGATGCTTACGGATGAGACTGTGAGAACCAGCACATTGAATACATTGTTTTTTGCAATTATTTCTGTAGCATTAGAAGTTATTGTAGGGCTTTTTGTTGCAATGGCACTGTGCTCAGATAAAATGTGGGCAAAAATTGCAACATCTATATTTTTGATTCCAACCATAATGGCACCTGTAGCAATCGGTACTTTATGGAGAATGATGTTGGATTCTACGACTGGTATTATCAATTATTTCCTAAGTTTCTTTGGAATTCCGAGTATTACATGGCTTAGTAGCCCGAAAACAGCTATGTTTGCAGTTATTTTAGTAAATGTGTGGCAGCTTGCACCATGGGTTACAATTATTTGTGCAGCAGGTCTGAAAGCTTTGCCACAGGATTGTTTGGAAGCAGCATGTGTTGACGGGGCATCTAATGGAGTGATTTTCAGAAAAATCATTTTACCTATGGTTGCACCTTTACTTACTATTGTTGTTATGCTTCGATTTGTAGATGCATTCAAAGTATTTGATACAGTTTATGTTATGACCAATGGAGGTCCTGGTACAGCTACAGAGATGTTGCCAAACTACATATATAAACAGGGACTGCGATTTTTTGATGCCGGATATTCAGCGGCACTGGCAATTGGATTTGTTGTCGTTATGACGGTTGTAACTATAGGATTTTTGAAATTAAGAACAAAATTGGAGGCGTAGAATATGAAGAGAAAAAAGCATAATGTGCCTACCGTTGATAATATTATTGGTAATTTTGCGGGAAGACCCGTCAGAGTCATTATTGTAGCTGTTTCATTAATTGCTATTATATTTCCGTTATACTGGCTTTTGACTAGTTCAGTGAAGATCGAAGCAGAATATTTGTCTAATCCACCGGTAATATTTCCATCTAAATTCACGGCAGCAAGTTATCAGGAAATTTTTGGAAAAGATCAGTTGTGGTTGAATTTTTTTAATACAGTCATAGTTGCAGGAGCCTCTACCATTATTTCGGTTATATTTGGAAGTATGGCTGCATATGCAGTTGCAAGAGGAAGCCTTGGAAAGCGAGCACGCAAATATTTTGGATTGTGGTTTATGGTTCAGAAGATGTATCCAGCAATTGCCACTGCAATTCCAGTATACCTCGTAATGAGAACAATGCATCTGATTGATACAAAGACAGCGCTGATAATTATGAACACAAGCTTTAACCTTCCACTTGTAATTTGGTTGATGATGGGATTCTTCGAGCAGCTCCCGAAGGAACTGGAGGAATCAGCAATGTTGGATGGTTGTGGATTTACAAAAAGATTTTTTAAGATTATCTTCCCATTGACAAAACCTGGAATGATTGCGTCTGCAATACTTGCGTTTGTTGGGGCATGGAATGAGTTCTTATTTGCATGTATATTAAGTGTCAATAAGTCTAAGACATTGCCGGTTGTAATTGCGGGATTTATTACAGACCGCGGTTTGGAATGGGGACCAATGGCGGCGACCGCAGTTATTACATTAGTGCCAGTACTGATTCTTGTATGGGCACTGCAAAAACACTTTGTTCAGGGACTGGCAATGGGTGCGGTCAAAGGTTAAGTTGAAGCGGAGGAAAATAAGGACATGAAAAAAAGGATTGTGTGTTATGGAGATTCTAATACATGGGGATATGATGCAATCACAAATGGAAGATTTTCGGATGAGGTACGTTGGACAGGAAAACTGCAGAAAAAATTAGGAACAGAATATACAATCATTGAAGAAGGTCTGTGTGGAAGAACAGCAGTTTTTGAAGATCCATTAAACGAAGGCTTAAATGGTCTCCCATATCTGTATCCATGTTTGATGTCTCATGGACCGATTGATTATCTTGTAATTATGTTGGGAACGAACGACTGTAAGGAAAGATTCAGCGCAACACCAAAGAATATTGCAGATGGAATCAAACGTCTCATAATGAAGGCAAAACATACAGAAGATGCTTGGAGAGATACGCCAAAGATATTAGTTGTAGCACCAGCTCCAATTGAGAAAGAATGCGAGCAGTCGCATGTTGCAGGAGAGATGGGAATCTGTGCTGACAAATCGAAAGAGTTGGCTGTAGAATATCAGATTTGTGCTAAGCAGTATGGCTGTGACTTTTTAGATGCAGCACCATTTGTGAAAATGAATGAAATTGATTTTATGCATTTAGATGCAAAGAGTCACGAGAGACTTGCAGAACAAATTGCACAAGTGATTCGAAAGAAGGTATGAAAGTGAATAATAAAATAGAGACTGTACATAAAAAATTAATCGTATCATGCCAGGCACTGCCGGAAGAACCACTACATTCTTCCTTTATTATGGGACGGATGGCATTGGCCGCAAAAGAAGGTGGAGCAGCAGGAATACGTGCGAATACAAAAGAAGATATTGCAGAAATCAGAAAAAATGTCGACTTGCCGATTATCGGAATTGTTAAGAGAGATTACCCAGATTGTAAAGTATACATTACACCAACGATGAAAGAAATTGATGAGTTGATGGAAGTAAAGCCAGAAATTATAGCAATTGATGCAACAAAAGATCTTAGACCTAATGGGGTTGCACTAGACGAGTTTTATGCGCAGATTCGTGAAAAATATCCGAATCAGCTGTTAATGGCAGATTGCTCTACCTATGAAGAGGCAAAACATGCAGATGAGCTTGGATTTGATTTTATTGGTACAACGCTTGTAGGATATACAGAACAAAGTAAAGATATGAAAATTGAGCAAAATGATTTTGAATTGATTAAAAAAATTGTAAAAAATGTGAAACACAATGTTATTGCAGAGGGAAATATTAATACACCGGAAAAAGTAAAAAGAGTTATGCAATTAGGGGTTTTTAGTATTGTAGTTGGTTCAGCAATTACAAGACCACAGTTGATTACAAAAACATTTGTAGATGTATTAAAGTAAGACAGGAGACATTATGAGTCGGTACATATGTGTAGATATAGGTGGTACATCCATTAAGCATGGAGTTTTGGATGAAAATGCTATCATAGAAGAGAGCAATCAGACAAAAACAGAGGCATGGCTTGGTGGAGCAGAAGTTCTAGATAAAGTAAAGGCAATCGGAAAGCAGTATATGGAACAATATGAGAATATAGAAGGGATTTGTATATCTACTGCTGGAATGGTAGACCCGGAAGAGGGGAAAATTGTTTTTGCAGGAGAGCTGATGCCGGACTATACTGGAACTTGTATAAAAAAGGAACTAGAAAAAACACTAGGAATACCTTGTGAAGTAGAGAATGATGTGAATTGTGCCGGTCTGGCAGAATATATTTCCGGGGCAGCAAAAGAGAGTCACATTATGTTCTGTGCGACTGTTGGAACGGGGATTGGCGGCTGTGCGATTGTAGATGGAAGTGTTTTTCATGGAGCAAGCAACAGTGCCTGTGAGATTGGTTATATTCCAATGGAAGATAGTGATTTCCAAACATTGGGAGCAAGCAGTATTTTAATCAAAAAAGTTGCAGGAAAAAAGAGGGAGCCATTAGACATGTGGGATGGAAAGAAAATATTTGAACTGGCAGAAAAAGGCGATGAGGTTTGCATTTCAGCTATTAAAGAAATGTGTGATGTACTTGGCAAAGGTCTGGCAACAATCTGTTATGTACTGAACCCAGATACAATTGTACTTGGTGGAGGTGTTATGGCTCAGAAAAAAATTCTTGAAAATGAAATCATAGATTCATTGAAGCGGTATTTAAAACCGATTCTGGCAGAACATTTACAAGTATGCTTTGCAGAATATGGAAATGAAGCGGGTATGGTAGGAGCGTTGTATAATTTCCAGAATAAGTGTGGGAGGAAATAGCGCATGAAAATTTTAAAAACCCAAAATTACCAGGATATGAGTAGAAAAGCTGCAAATATTATTTCAGCGCAAATTATATTGAATTCAGAATCTGTTCTTGGTTTAGCAACTGGTTCATCTCCAATTGGAGTTTATGAACAGCTCATCGATTGGAATCATAAAGGAGATGTAGATTTTAGTTCGATTAAAACAGTGAATTTAGATGAGTATCAAGGACTGAATAAAACTGATAAACAAAGTTATTATTATTTTATGCACAAGAGATTGTTTGAACATGTGAATATCCGATTGGAAAATACACATATACCGGATGGTATGGAAAAGGATGCTAGAAAAGAATGTGCACATTATGAAGATGTAATAAAATCTCTTGGAGGCGTTGACTTGCAACTTCTGGGTCTTGGACATAATGGACATATAGGATTTAATGAACCAGCAGATGTATTTGAGGAAGTTACTCATTGCGTTGAATTGACACAGAATACAATTGATGTAAATAAACGTTTCTTTTCATCGGAAGAAGCAGTTCCTAAAAAGGCTTATACGATGGGAATCGGAACAATCATGAGAGCAAAACAGATTGTTTTAATTGTCAGTGGTGAGGATAAGGCGGATATTTTAAAGAAAGTGATTGAAGGACCAGTAACGCCAAAGGTTCCGGCTTCTATTTTAAAATTCCATCCATATGTAACGATAGTTGCAGACAAGGCAGCACTTTCGTTATGCAATAAGCAATATTGAAAACAGATGTCGTAAATGTTATAGTATAGAAAATACGAAAGTACATACAGTTAAATCAAGACATAGGGATATTTTAATCTAAGGGAGTTTTTTACTATGATCATAGATAATGTGAAAGTTTACACGGAAGAGAAGACATTTGTAAAAGGTGGAATTATGCTTGACGGGGACAAGATCCAGAGAGTATATGCAGAAGAGGAAAAGCCACAGTTTGGTGAGAAAGAGGTATTGGACGGTGAAGGTGCATATGCAATTCCGGGCTTGATCGACCTTCATTTTCATGGCTGCAAAGGAGATGACTTTTGTGATGGAAATGAAGAGGCGATTGAGAGGATCGCACAGTATGAGGCCTCCATTGGTGTGACCGCTATTGCTCCGGCGACCATGACACTTCCGGTGGAAGAACTGAAACAGATCTTAAGTGTTGCAGCAAAATATAAGAAAAACGGGACAAGCCCCAAAGCAGCAGATCTTGTGGGAATTAACATGGAAGGTCCGTTTATCAGCAAAGTAAAAAAAGGGGCACAAGATGAGAGAAATATTATTCCGTGTAATGTAGAAATTGCAGAGCAGTTTCTGGAAGCTTCCGATGGACTGGTGAAATTTATTGGGATTGCTCCGGAAGATAATGAAGATTATCTGGAATTTATCGAGAAAATGAAAGGGAAAGTTAACATTTCTCTGGCTCATACGAATGCAGATTATGATACAGCGAAGAAAGCATTTGACGCGGGAGCAAATCATGCAGTGCATCTTTACAATGCTATGCCGGCATTTACGCATCGGGCACCAGGAGTTGTAGGAGCAGTTTATGACAGCAAACATGTTATGGCTGAAATTATCTGTGATGGAATTCATATTCATCCGGCTATGGTCAGAGCAACTTTTGAGATGATGGGGGCTGACCGTATGATTCTGATCAGTGACAGCATGCGTGCGACCGGGATGCCGGACGGACAGTATACACTTGGGGGATTGGATGTCAAGGTCGTAGGAAAACGTGCGACATTAGTATCTGATGGTGCAATAGCGGGTTCAGCAACGAATCTCGCGGATTGTATGAGAACAGTTGTAAAAGAAATGCAGATTCCGCTTGAGACAGCTATTGCCTGTGTAACAATTAATCCAGCGAAGAGTCTTGGAATTGATGATCAGTATGGTTCGATTAAGGCAGGTAAGAAGGCAGATATTGTACTTCTGAAGGATAATCTGGATCTGCAGGCAGTCATAAAAGATGGTGTAAGACTGTAACTATGATGCTAGGATTGCCTGAGTGCAAAGCACGGAACAATCCATAGGCATCATAGTTGGGGCTTTTGCCCCAACTCATAAATATAAATGTAGGAAAGTTCGCCAGTTTGTGAGAGTACAAAAATGGCGGACTTTTTTTTTGCCAAGCATACGACAAAAAGGTCCGGTGGACCTTTTTTAGTAGACTTTTTCAGTTCGTGAAAGTTTGTTAATATGTTGCAAAGTCCATGGTATAAACTTATAATAACAGATAGTAGACCCCGCTCACCTTGTATATACTCCATGAGAAGGTTCGGAAAATTATGTTGGAAATGTTTCTGCGAAGCAGATTAAATTGTGCGCGCAAGATTCGCAGGCGACTCTTGAAAAAGGGTGAAATGGGAGCGCAGGAGGAAGTATCATATGAAAAAGAGAATAGTTGCAACATTATTGACATTGATGTTACTGGCATCGCTTGCAACAGGTTGCGGTAAAAATACGGCTAAGGCAGTGAAATTAGACCCGAATAATCCAGTATCATTGAAGATATGGCATTATTATAATGGAACACAGCAGGCAACTTTTGAAGATTTGCTGGAAGAATTTAATGCTACTGTAGGACATGAAGATGGGATTTATGTAGAAGCATATAGTTATGGATCGGTTTCAGATCTGGATCAGGCAATCACAAGTGCGATAAAGGCAGAAGTAGGAGCAGAGAATTTACCGGATATATTTTCTTCCTATGCAGATACGGCCTATGCGGTGCAACAGGAAGGAAAGCTTGCTGATTTGTCAGAGTATTTTACGGAAGAAGAAAAGTCCAAGTATGTAGATGAGTATCTTGAAGAGGGATATTTGGAAGATGATCAGTCGTTATATCTTCTTCCGGTAGCAAAGTCTACGGAGATATTAATGCTTAATAAGACAGACTGGGAGCCATTTTCGGAAGCAACAGGAGCAAAACTTGATGATCTGAAGACGACAGAAGGAATCACAGAAGTTGCTGAAAAATATTATGAGTGGACGGATAGTCAGACACCGGATGTACCAGATGACGGAAAAGCATTTTATGGAAGAGATTCCATGTCTAATTATTTTATCATTGGCATGAAGCAGATGGGAAAAGAGATTTTTGAAGTGAATGATGGAAAAGTGACGGTGAATACAGATAAAGAACTGATCCATCGGCTATGGGAGAACTATTACGTACCATATATGAAAGGATATTTTTCATCTTATGGGAAATTTGCCTCAGATGATGTAAAAACCGGCGATATTTTAGCGTATACTGGTTCGACAGCTTCTGCATTTTATTTTCCGGATAAGGTGGAGAAAGAAGATGACAGTTATCCAATTGAATATGTTGTACAGGAGTCTCCGATTATGGAGGGCGGCGAAAACTACAGAGTACAGCAGGGCGCAGGAATGGCTGTTGCGAAATCAGAGGAAGAGCATGAATATGCATCTACCGTATTTTTGAAATGGTTTACGCAGAAAGAGCAGAATTTAAAATTTGTATGTGAATCTGCATATATGCCAGTTTTAAAAGAATCTAATAATATAAAAGCCTTGGAGCAGATTATCAAAGAAGAGAAGATCGATATGAATCACAAGGCATATGATTGTCTGAAAACAGTGTTGAGAGATTTTGATAATACGAAGTTTTACACGACAAAAAGCTTTGAAAATGGATACAGCATGCGTAAGATTCTGGATTATAATTTAAAGGATCGTGTGACGGCAGATAAAACAGCAATGGATGAAGCAATTGTGGCAGGAGCTTCCAGGGAAGAAGAGCTTGAAAAATATATATCCGAAGAATCTTTTGAAAGTTGGTATGAAGAATTTTGCGAGGCACTTTCTCAGGTACAAAGCAAGTAAAAGATGAAGTGCAGAAACGAATAAAACGAACAGGAAAGTGCATACAGGAAAGTATGTACAGGTAATGTAGGCGTGAAAAAGAAAAAAGCGTTATTGAAAATTATTTTAATACCGGTATTAGTGATTGTACTCATTCAGGGGACAGTTCCTTTTATGACGCTTGTTTTTAGCGGGATAAAAGAAAATCTGGAGAATAATACGATCCAGATGGATGAGCATATGATTGAAAAAAGTCAGGTCGTACTTCAAAATGACATGATTGAAAAATGGAGAGCGGTCTATAAGGAAAGTGATGGGCTGGACGAAAAGCTGTCAGAAATCTTAAAGACAAACGGAGTATCGGTACAGGAATTTCTTGGTTCGGAAGAACTTCAAAAGAGTTATTTAAACAAGGTTTTTCCAGAACTGGTGAAGTCACTTCAATATGGTACAGCTTCCGGAATCTATCTGATCATGGCGAATGAAGAGCCAACAGACCAGGCAGCAAAATATCAGGGATTTTTTGTCAGGGATTCTGACCCGCAGACACGAATTTCGTCAAATACAGATCTTCTTTTAGAGAGAGGAAATAAACAACTGGCACATAGTCTTTCAATCTCGCTGGATAATGCATGGTCATCAGATTTTGAATTTCAGGGAAATGAGGTACGTGCATCCGATGATTTTTTCTATAAACCATATCTTGCAGCACTTGAAAATAAAGACAGTAATATGGTCGATCTTGGATATTGGGCAGAAGCGTTCATTCTGGAAGACAATTATATGGACAATCATGAAATGATTACGTATTCTGTTCCATTGCTGCATAATGGAGAGATTTATGGAATTCTGGGTGTAGAAATTTCCTTAAAATATTTGGAGCGGTATTTTAATGTGAAAGATCTGGACAACTCTTTGAACGCCGGTTATGCGCTGATGGAAGATCAGGGGGACGGTCAGTATAAAGTGATTCTTGGAAAAGGAGCGTTATATGATGTGGCTGCCCGGACAGGAGAGACACTAAAGCTGAAAGAAAGCAACAAAACACAATTATATCAGGTGGCAGGTGCAACAGTTGGGAAACAGAATGTTTACGCAATTGTAAAACCACTGAGCCTGTATAGCAATAATGTGCCATATGAAGATACGAATTGGTGCTTATGTGGACTTGTCACGGAAAAATCCATATATGGTCTGGGAAACAGTGTCTACAATATTATACTGGCAGCTATAGTGGGAAGCACAATGCTGGCAGCTTTCTGTGTATATTTTCTGGTTACTTATGTTACTAAACCAGTAAATCGTCTGGTAGAAGGTGTGCGCGGAGGTGTGGAGGGAATCCATGCATTTGCCCCAGCGGACATTGCGGAAATTGATGAATTGCATGATGTGATCGAGAATCTGACCGATGCCCAACAGCAGGCAGAAGAACAGCTTCTGGAAGAAAAAGAACGTTACAGGATTGCGGTTGAGACATCTGAAGATATATTCTTTACGTTCTGGAAGAAAGAAAAGAAGCTGGAGATTGTTAACAGTATCAGGCATGATGGAATTTGGGATTGTAAGGAGCATGCGGAATTTGCAGAAAATGGTTATATTTATCCGGACGACATAAAAAAGGTTCATACAGTATTTCAAAATCTGAAAAATAAAGTTTTTATTGAATTTCGGTTTCGGTGTACAAAAGAGGAGCCATATTACTGGGTTCAACTGACTGGAAGTATCTTTCGGGATGAGAATGGAGAGTATGACCGGCTTGTTGGCTGTATACACAATATTCATCAGCAAAAGATGTTAGAAGAAGCGCAGTGGACACAACAGCAATTCGATTCAACGACAACATTTTATCGATGGTCCTATGGCATCAAAGCCATTGCGGCGGCAAAAAAAGAATATCCGCAAAGTGTGCTGGCAGTTACAAATATTGAAAAATTTTCTGCGATTAATGAGAAATATGGACTTGTATATGGAGATCTTGTATTAGAGACGGTTGCACGTCTTTTGAAAGACGAATGCAAAAAAATCACGGATTGCGATAGTATCGGAGTCCGGGGAGGTGCGGATCAGCTGCTGATCTGGGTTCCGTGCATTACGGAAGATCAGATGGAGGATTTGATGAAATGTGTGAGAGAAAAGGTCGCACACATTGTAGATGAAAACTATCTGGTACTTAATTTCCAATGTGGAATAAGAATTTGTGAAGAGAACCAGGAGCTTTCAGATACGATCCGTCAGGCATTTGTTGCATTAGAGGCAGTGCAGTCGAGAAGAGAGAATATCCTGTGTTATGAAAATCTTTCGGAATTTGAGAAGAAACTTCATATCAGAAAACTGAAAAAAACAGAACCATTTGAAAAGCTCAAGCAGATGAGCCTGCCGTCTTTAACATTGAATTTATTTGACCGGAGTGGTGAGATGAAGGTGTCTATGGATATGCTGGCACTGAAGATCCAGGAAATATATCATATGGAGAATCTGATCATCACAAGATTTTACAGGGATACGCTTGTGAATCTGTATGGATATAATTGGAAAGAAAAAGATAACAGCTGGGATGGAATCCTGCGCTGTACTGGTTCTGACTATAAGCGGTATGTAGAAACGAAAATAGTACAGAAGCTTATGCCTGTTACAAAGAGGGAACAAAACGATGTGACGATTTGTCGATTTTTGCCGTCAAAAGATAGTTGGATATTTCATATGGCAGATGAAGGCTGTTATTCCGGAAGTATTATATTTGTCGGGATAGATAATGAAATTATGAAAGAAGGACATAATCAGAAACGACTGGAAGAAGTATGTACCATTATCCAGAACCGGATGAATCTGGAAAGACACGATCTGTCTGCACAGGCGAAATCAGAGTTCCTTGCCCGTATGTCTCATGAGATACGTACACCGATGAACGGAATTATCGGAATGACGGAAATCGCACTTCAGAATGAACAGACAGAAGAAAAACGAATAGACTGTCTGAAGAAAATTCAAAGCTCTTCGGGATATTTATTAAATATTTTGAATGATATTCTGGATATGTCTAAGATTGAAAGTGGAAAGATGCAGCTTGTCTATGGCAGATATAATCTCAAAAAGTTGCTGGATAATGTTGAGGCATTGATGGAATCTCGAATGTCAGAACGTCAGATTTGTTTTACGAAGCAGATCAATCTTATTCATGAATGGTTTTACTGTGATGAACTGCGTATCAATCAGGTGCTTTTGAATTTACTGAGCAATGCAGTGAAATATACGCATAAAGGTGGAAATGTATGTCTGACTGTAAAAGAAATCTGCGATGAGAAGGAAAAAGCCAGCCTCTACTTTTCAGTGAAGGATGATGGAATTGGCATCGAGGAAGAAAAGCAAAAACTCATTTTCCAGAATTTTGAGCAGGCAGATGAATCTGAGATAGCAAGAAGGCAGGGAACAGGATTAGGTCTGGCAATCAGCCGCAGACTGATCCATATGATGGATTCCGAGATTAATCTGGAAAGCGAATTACATAAAGGAAGCAATTTCAGCTTTACACTGAAGTTAAAATATCTGGAGAACGTAGAGGAAGTAAAAGATTCGTCAGAAAAGTCATTGGATCTGAAAGAAAAGCATATTCTGATCGTGGAAGATAATGAATTGAATATGGAGATTATCCATACCATTCTGGATAAGTACGAAGCCAAGATCGAGGAAGCATATGATGGGCAGCAGGCTCTGGAAAAAATACGTCAAAGCAAGGAAGGAGAATATGATCTTATTCTTATGGACATTATGATGCCAGTCATGGATGGACTGGAGGCAGCCAGAGAAATTCGAAAGCTTCCACGTAATGACTGCAAAACACTTCCAATCGTTGCGATGAGTGCAAATGCGTTTGATGAAGATGTTAAAAAGTCTTTGGCTAGTGGTATGGACGCTCATTTGTCTAAGCCAATTAATATGGAACAGTTGGAAAAGACACTTGCCAGATTTGTGAAAGGACCAAGGCCCTCATGTTTGGAGGAAACGAAATGTCTTTCTTGATCGATATCCAGGGAACCGGAAAATGTATTATCGATTGTGACACATAAAGAATGATCGTCTGTTTTAGCGCGGACGATTATTTTTTTGTCTTCACCAGGTTGTGCATTGCAGGCATCTATAGCATTTTCCAGAAGATTTCCAAATAGAATGGATAAATCTGTCTCTGAAATAGAAATATGTTTTGGAATCGAAGCGGAAACAGAGTAAGTGATCCCAAATGTACGTGCCTGCTCGGAAAAATATGAAAGAATTGCCTGGACGCATTGCTGATTCCAGACTGGAGCGGGTGGCATTTCCGTAGATTGTATAATTCCACATCAGATAAAATGTACAAGGGATGATCCAAAGATAATGCCATTCCATTCCGGAAGATTTCTGTTCTACCGCAGGTTTATATATTTTTTTGGGTATAAAAAATAGCGAAACACACAAAATAATTTCTACCAGAAAGAACACGAATGAAAATGACCAGCGATAGGACTGGCGGGCTAGTTCCGGGAAAAGGTATCCTTCGATACATTTGGAGGAGATGACAGCCAGACATCAATAAAAGCGACTCGCATATGCCCACCTCCTGATGGATATGTTTTTGTTGTTTTTATCATAGCAAAATCCGATAAAAAACGCAAACCATGTGTTATAGAATAACGCGCAGAATAAAGTAAGTATCTGTCACCGAAAACTGGCAGCTTCCATTCAGTTTTTCAGCAACATACCAGATACTTTTTGTTCCAAACCCGTGTCCGGCTTCGGAAGTATATGGAAGTCCATTCATAAATTCTGGCTTATCAGCATAAGTATTTTTCAGAAGAATCAGTAATTTTTCTTCATTCAGACGCATATCCAGTTTAATTTCACGTCTCGCTTCTGGAAGTTTCAGGACTGCATGGATCGCATTTTCCAAAGCATTGGAAAGAATTGCAGTCATATCCACATCAGAGACTGCAAGAGTCTCCGGAAGTTGGATAGAGTATTCAAAATGAATATAGTTATGTTCCAGTTCACTCTCATGAGAAGATAGAATTAAGTTTATAATTTCATTTTTACAATATCGCTGTGTTACGGTTTTGTCAGAAGTATGGATGACTTCGTTAATATATTCCAATGCTTTTTCATTGTCGTTATTTTCAATATAAGAAGAAATGCTTAATAAAAAATGTCTCATATCATGGCGCAGAATAGAGACAGCGTGTTCGGAGCGGCGAATCGCGTCCAGTTCCTTTTCAGACTGGATCCGCTTCATCTCCATAATCTGGTTGCGCTGTTCTGCTTCTTTATTGGCTTCGTATTCCTTGAAATAAAGAAACAAAAACATCAGATAAGTGATGCAGAGCACGAATCCAAGAAATTCGCCAACTACCTTTGAGCCGGAATAAAGAAGTAAAGTATATTTACTTGTCATATAATCAAAAATGTAATAGACAAAAGGCATAAATCCGAGGATAGCCAGTGAACGAGCCGGCTTCTGCAGAAGCTGTGCAGTAATGTCGGAAACGTAATGGACAAGCAGGATAAATACGATAATGGTCACACAGATACGGACACTGTAATAGATCCATTCCTGACTGGTCAATGTCATTGCTGCAATTCCGGTTCAGTTACTGATCTGGCAGCAGAGGTATGCAGTCAGAACAGCCAAAATGGAGTTGGCCATTTTATATTTGTAATAAAAAGTAAGAAACAATACAAGCGGAATGTGAATAATGAAAGGATAGACCTGTTCCGTGAAACTGGTTCCATGCAATACAAAAAAAAGTACATAAAAAACACCTGTAATACACGAAAAAGTTAACAAGGCAAGGATATTCTTCCGGTTCATGCGGATGCCGAGAAATGCAGCAGATGCGTAGACACCGAACAATAATGTAGTTGTGTTATGAATCAGGCTTAAAATATTTACAAGCATCGTAGTTTCCTCTTTTGTTCGAAAATATGTGGATAAAATCCAGATCCGGTGTACAAATCGTGGAAAACATATCTATATATCAGGAGTCCTGGAACATCTGGGCAAAATAGGCCTCTTTGAAAGCTTTTGCGTAGCCTCTGGAAACCGGAATGTTCCGCCCGGATTTCGTAGTAATCTCAGCTGCGGTAAAATGATCTACATTTTGCAGATATACAAGGTAGCTTCGATGACATTTGAAAAATCCATCCTGCGAAGAGAAACGCTCCTCAAAGGAATGAAATGGTTCTGCGGACTCTATGATATTGCCGGAGCGCAGATGAAAGAAAACTCTCTTATTCTGAGCTTCTGCGTATTCAATTTCATGAAAATACAGTTTCTGATAACCGGTGACAGTTTTGATCACCATGTTCTTTGGTTCTTCTGCAAATGATTGGGCACATTCGTCCAAAAGTTCCTTGAGCTTATCATAGGCAATTGGTTTCAGCACATATCCCTGAGCTTTGACCTCATAAGACTCTAAGGCAAATTCCGGTGATGAAGTCAGAAAGATGATTTTAACGGACTTATCGCGCTGACGAAGTTCCCTGGCGGCATCCATACCATTTAAAAGAGGCATGATAATGTCCAAAAAAATAATATCCAGCCGTTCTTCTGTATTGGCAGCGACTAGCTTATCACCGTTATTAAAAGTGTATATCTTTACCGGAATCCGGCGTTCATCGGACCATTTCCGAATTAATTTTTCAGCACAGATCAGGAATATCTTGCTGTCATCACAGATGCCTATTTTCAGCATATTCTCACCCCAGTTCATTTTTCTATAAATATATTTTAATATAGAAACACTTTTCTTTCAATAAAATCAAATTGCAGTTCGCGCCGTATAAATGACAACTCGCGCCGGAGACAAAAATAGGACAGGAAAATGGGTATAATGTTAGGTGGGATTAGGATAATTAATTTAATAAAACAGGAATGCATAATATACGCCCCGTAAAATATTCACATTTTGCGAGGCGTTTTTCCTTAAGAAAAACATAAGTATTTTCTTGTTGAGAAGATAGGAATGTTATGATATGATAAGTCCACTCAAACATTCGAAATAGTGATCATGATATTTTAAGAAGCAGTTCTGCTTCGATCAGAACGGACAGGAACGTCTGCATGAGAGCATACGAGAAATCAAAGCCAGTGCGGATATGGAGGTAGAGTATATGAAGATGGAAGAAAGAGAACGGATTATACGAGACGAGGGAAAACAGATTGGAATTATTAATGGAAAAATAGAATCTGTTTTGGAATTACTTGAGGATAAAGGAGAAGTTCCGGAAAAGGTGAAGGCAGAAATTTTCGCAGAAACGGATCCGGAAGTATTGAAGAAGTGGCTGCGTTTGGCAGCAAAATCGGAAACGATAGAGGAATTTTGTAAAGAGATAGATCATTAAATGGAACTGTAAAATGCATAATATACGCCCCGCAAAATATTCACATTTTGCGAGGCGTTTTTGTATGAGATAATAATCAGAACAGCTACAGTTTCAAGGAATGGTATGTCAGATATCAAATATCCACGTCTTCAGTATCGGATTCAGCTAATGTTCCATGTACAGTTGGTTCTATGGTATCGACCATTATATGTTCCAGGAACTGCATTCCGCTTCCTTCGAGAAAGCGTCCGTAAAGTGGAAGCTTCGTCATCTCCCCTGTGATGGAAGACAGACCTTCTAAAATAAGCTCTTTCCCGGGAGACTCGGACCAATGTGCCATTAATTCGTTGCTTTTGAAATGTAAATAAAGCTTTCGGCGCATGGCTTCTTCCAGATAAGTCATATTGAGGATAAGTACCGGGGCGTGATCTGCATCAGTAGTATACTCACATTTTACAGCTACAAGGTAAGTTTCTCCATGAAGTGTAATTAGGTTATCGATATAACGATCAAAACTTGCGGTCAGCGTACAATGTTCTTCTCCTTCCAGAAAGTGAATATAAAATTTGTCTGGACAGTTGATTTTGTCATATTGAAAAGAAATCTGTCTGATTCCGTTTGTCAGATTATTATGGAATACTTGAATAATCAGCGGAAACAGGCCAACACTTGCGGGATTTATATTGTAGCATTTTCCGTCTAAATCCTTTAGCAACCGGACATATTTGGGATATATTGCATGGCTTCTGGAATATCCGCTTTTCTTTGCCCAGCCGCCGCGCCGGATCTGCGGCATGCAGGAAGGCCCATGGGAAAGTGAGTGAACCAGGTGTGTCAGTTTGTGATACTCGGCAGGATTTTCAGGGAGAGCATATTCAGATGCCTGATATTCCTGTGGAAATGCATCACGTATCAGATCTAGCATGACGTTATTCTGGAAGAGTTCGTTGTTTCCAGCGCAGGTGACAATGACCATGTCAAGGTCAGGATACACGATCACATTCTGTCCGAGCATACCATTGAATTCGAAACTGTTCAGACGATTCTCCATCCAAATCTGGTATCCGTAGCCGTAAGTTCCTTCGATACTGTCAACCTGTTTTGTGGTCGATTCGCGGATCCAGTTGGCCGGAATGATCTGCTTTTCGTGCCACATGCCGTGGTTTAGATAGAGCTGCCCTAATTTTGCCATGTCTTCCGGACAAATAAAAAGTCCCCAGCCACCTTTTGTGATGCCTTTTGGGCAGGTCTCCCAGAGATACCGGGTGATGCCAAGAGGCTCAAATAGACGTGGCCGCAAGTATTCCTCCAGCGTCATCTCAGTTTTTGCGCTGACAATTGCAGAAAGGACATAAGTATTCAGACTGTTATACTGAAATTCCGTGCCAGGTTTTCCCGTTACAGGTGCATTTAAATAACTTTCCAGCCAGTCATTACCAGAGACAATCCCAGATTCGTTAAATGTTACACCACTTGTCATTGTCAGAAGATGCCGTACTGTGATTTCCGGTCGGAAGATTTTGAACAGTGGATTGACTTTTCCGGGAAAGATATTGTATATGTTTTCATCTAAAGAAAGCTTCCCCTCATCGATCAGCAATCCGATTGCCATACCGGTAATACTCTTACACATGGAATGGGAAATGTGCCATATGCCGCTCCGGTAAGGCGCAAAGCTGCAGTCACAGATTACATTTCCATGTCGCAGTACAAGAAAGTGATGCATATCCGTGTATGGAGATGCAGATAAGTTACTTAGTAAATGTATCAGTTTCTCGGAAGAGACACCCTGGCTCTCCGGTGTAGCGCGCAGGAAAGCCTGTTCATACGAAAGGTTTTCCGGAAACGGGATTTTCTGTGGTGTGAAATCAACTTTACTAACCCCGTCGGTCTTGCCGAGAATCATATTTGTGATCATTTCAATCACAGCAAGCTGCTCTTTTGCCATGGCAGGTCACCTCCATATAAAAAAAATAACATGCAGCAGAGCACATCCATCTCTGCTGCACAGTTTGCAAGTAAAGCTCTTGCTTATAGTATAACATTATTCTTCCCCGACTACCCAATCTTTTTTCAGATACCAGACAGTGCCTTGCCAGTAAGTCTCTTCCGGAAGTGGATCCGTAAAAAGATGCTGCCAGCTTTTCTTGATTTTCTGAGCCAGAAGCGGATAAAATGAGGACTTCATAATGTCCAGTGGGTCGCGGACGCCCTGACGCTTATATTCCCGCTCAAAGGCGGCGATTTCTTCATCAGTTCCAACATATTCCATGTTCAGAATTTTATTCCATGTTCTCCGGTCAAAAAGAATCAACTCGTCTTTGGGAATTTCCAGGTGCATACGCCGGCAGCCAACATTCGGAACTGCCCATTTTTTATCACGGTACATCCAGATTGGTGATTCAGCCTCTTGTGGCTTTGGAATGATCTTTACAGCTTCCTGGCGGAAAAACTTGTAAGCAGTGTCAAAAATCCAGGCAGTGTCTTGATATTTCTTTGTGATATAAGCCTGTTTTACATAGTTTACGCCATCTTTATCTACAATATCCCAGACAAGGTCAGGCTGCGTGCAATACATCGTGATAGTGTCTGAGGCTGATGATATATTATTCTCCGTCATAAAAACGTACCTCCTTGATCCACTCTTTCTTTAACTTCCAGCAGGTTCCGACCATGAGGGACGGATCATCCGGCTGAATCGTAAAAATTCGATCCCAGCTTTTGATAATTTTTTGCCGAAGCAGCGGGTAGAAGTTTCCTTTACTGGTTATAACTAATGAATCTTCGGAGGCGATTCCATATTTTTTTAACTCTTCCATGTGGGCCTTTTCATCGGCCTCATCCAGCGGCACATAGAAATAATTGACGCGGTAGCCCCATTTGTCAAAATTGCAGATCAAATATTCCCCCTCTGGAATCTCGACTTCGAATATGATTGCGTGTTCGGTTGGCTGTAACATCATATCCTCACTAACACTGAGCCAGATTGGATATTTCAGATCTTCTGGGATATCAATATATTTTCTTGCAGCTTTTGTGTACCATTCATACAATTTTAGATAGAATTCGGAAATGGTATCATTTTTTGCCTCGATATATTCTTTCTTTACAATATATTGATCTGTTTTTTGAAGCTCATCCCAGACAGCTTCATGTTGTCTTGTCCAAAACCGCATAGAAAAAATCTCCGTTATGATAAGTATAAAAACAGTTTCCTCTCGGGATGCTTTCGTGCTATTGAGAAATGTTTTGAAAATACTTAATTGTTAATTCTATGGTAAAACATCTGAAAAAGGTTTGCAAGACAATAATAAGAATGCTTATTAAATTTGTGGGTTTCGGTCATATAAAAAAGATATATGGAAATGTATATGAGAATATGTTTTTTGTGGCAGAATAAAAACTGCGTGGTATAATGAAAAATATATCAGGGAACGTTAGGAAGAAAAGATATGAGAGTACTATTAGTTGGGAATACCGGATACATAACAAAAGAATTTGTGCAGGAAGCTTTTCCCGAGAGCGAAGTATTTATAATGGGGAATTCGCTGCTAAAGACAGAGCGGAAAAAGCATTTGATCGTGCGTCCATTTCCAGAGCAAGATGAAGAGCTGGAAGACATTTTCCACACTTATGATTTTGAACTTATGGTTTATTTTTCTAATTATATTACATTTCATGGAACGATGGAAGGTGAAGCGGAGAAGCTTCGAAAAGTGTTAAGTTATTGTAAACGCAGTAAAGAGATACATGTAATCTATCTAACTGGTCCGGAGGCGGGGTATGCAGCTACGACCGGAAAGACACTTCTTGTCCGCGGAGCCGAGAATCTGTGTTGTCAGTATGGAAAAATGTACCAGATTCCGGTCAAAATCGTAAGAATTCCGTATCTGTATTCCGGAGTTTATAAGGAAGATTATTTTTATAAAATGTTTGCAGCTATCCGTAGTGGGGAGCCGGTGGAGATTCAGGAATCATCTGATCAGCCACTCCAGTTTTTGAACTCCATGGATCTGGCAGAACTTTTGGAGAAAATGAGTGATAACTGGGACGAGGAATATCACTATCTGAATGTACCAAATGTATTTTCAAATACTTTTCGGGAGCTGGAACAGAAAATAAAAGAGATAGATGCAAGTGTACGGATCGAGAATAGAGGACTTACCCCGGTTGAAAAAATTCCACCGGATGATAAAGTCGTACGTTTTAAGTATGGCTGGTTTCCCAAGATTTCTCTTCTGGAAGATCTTCCCGACATCTATGATCAGTATCTGGACGCTATTGGAGAAAAGGAGCGGCGGATCGATCGCTGGAAAATCTGGCTTGATAAACACAGGCCAATAGTAAAAATAGTAGAACTGGTCGTTGGATTTTTCCTGTTCGAATTTTTGAATCATCTTGCCGGAAATCAGGCGCAGTTTAAGATGATTGATCTGCGGCTTGTATTTATTGTGCTTTTTGGAAGCTTGTATGGAATTAACTACGGGATTGCGGCTGCAGCTCTTGAGACGGTTTCGCTTTTGGCAGCTTATGAAAGAGAAGGTGTAGGGTGGACAACATTGTTCTATGAACCGTCCAACTGGATCCCATTTATCTTTTATTTTGCAGTAGGAGCAATCTGTGGATATGTACGGATGAAAAATAAAGAAAATATAGAATTTGTTACGGATGAAAATAAACTGATCCAGGAAAAGTTTTTGTTCATGCGAGATATGTATCAGGATTCTATCTATGACAAGAGAACGTACAAGAAGCAGATTATGGGGAGCCGGGACAGCTTTGGAAAGATTTTTGATATTACAAGAAAGCTGGATACGGTGCTTCCACAGGAGCTTTTTATAGAAACGATACATGTGATGGAGGATATGCTGGAGAACCATGCAGTTGCTGTGTACTCCCTTGGAAAAAACAGTGAGTTTGGACGATTGGAGATTGCATCGAAAGAAATTAGAAGTGAGTTTCCCAATTCTATACGGATCAGTAAGTATCAGGCAGCTATTTCGGAGCTGGAAGATGGAAATGTGTGGGTAAATCGTGAGCTTCTCCCGGATTATCCGGCTTACATGGCAGGAATCAGGAAAAACAAAGAACTTGTGATGATTGTCTGTATTAAGGAAGTCCGCAGCGATCAGATGACGCTTTATTATATGAATCTGTTCAAAATCCTCTGCGGATTGGTGGAAGTGGCACTGCTTCGTGCACTGGAGTATCAGGAGGCTGCGAAGAATATGCAGTATGTGGAAGGGACACATATTTTGAAGACATCCTATTTTATGGAACGATTGGAAACATTTCATGCGATGCAAGATGAGATGGTGGCGTCCTATATTCTGTTGCGGCTGGAACATCCGGGCAAGTCAAAAGAGGAGGCAGATCAGATCCTGCAGCATCTGATCCGTGCGAATGACGTATGGGGGATTTCTGAAGAAGGAGAATTATACCTGATTCTGTCTCAGACGGACAAGGAATCACTTCCAATTGTGAGCGGGCGGCTTAAAAAAGCCGGAATCATCACCTATGAGACCGGTATCGCCCAGATTGCACGAGGTGGAGGAGAAGTATGATTCAGATTGTAGTTGGAATAGTACTGATTCTTTTGCACATCATCTGTTGTATTCTTGTATGGGTAGGAATCTGCACTCATATTATAAATGTAAAGAAATATCTCATGTTCCCGGTCGTTTTTGTTCCGGTGTGGGGAGTTTTGTGTGTGTTGATCCTGCATTTTCAAATCTGGATACAATCAGATCAGAGAAAAGAAGTAGGCGTAGAGAAGATGAAGGTAAATGAAGAAATTTACAAAAATATCTTTCAGTCCGGGACGGAACAGGAGGGAAATATTGTTCCGCTTGAGGAAGCGCTGATCGTAAATGAGCCGGAACTTCGAAGAGAGTTGATCATGAATGTTTTAAATGACAATCCAGAGGAGTATGTGGAGCTTTTGAAACAGGCGCGTATGAACGAAGACGTGGAGGTTGTACATTATGCCATCACTGCCATGGTAGAGCTGTCGAAAGAGTATGATTCAAAGCTTCAGGAGTTGGAGAGGCTTCATCAGATTTCGCCGGAAGATCCGGAAGTTATGGAGCAGTATTGCGAATTTATGGAGGAATATTTAAGCCAGGGACTTCTGGAAGAACAGATAGAACGAGTACAGAGGCAGCGATATGAACAGCTTCTGGAAAAGAAGTTAAAACATCAGGAAGATCTGCACACTTGCGTATGCATGGTCAAGAATCTGATGAAGCTTGGAGATTTTGGAAAAGCACATGAGATTTTACAAATTATAGAGAAAAAATGGCACCGACACGAAGCGTATTGGATTTTGAAGGTTCAATATTGCGTAGAACAGAAGCAGGGAGAAGAACTGAAAAGAACACTAGATAAGATGAAGAAAGAGCACATTTATCTTTCTTCAAAAGGAAGGGAGGATCTGGCTCTTTGGATCGATTCATAAAGAGTATGAAAGCATTTCCATTTAAAGGAATGTTGGTAATATGGGGAATATTCATGTTGATGGGGGCTGTGCTTTTTGCGGAACGCTCTGGCATCCATTATGAAGGAAGCAAAAGCCAGAGTGCATATCTAAGTGAGAACCAGATTGTGACGGAAAAAGAAGCAGTAAAAGAATTAAAAAAGACTTGCCTGGTCATTATGGACAGCCAGCAGGAGAGTAGCCAGCTTGCGTGGGAACAATTTGAGCGGATTTTTCAGGATATGGAAGTAGGAACAGATGTGGCAGATCTTAAGACCGATACGCTTCCAAATCTGGATTCCTATGAGACAGTGGTTGTACTGATGAGTGACCTGGAGCCATTAAAGGAAGGGATTATTGAAATCAGCAATTGGGTGAAAAGCGGCGGAAGTGCCATGTTTGCCATGGCACTGCAAAAGGACACGTATGCGTCACTGATTGAGCAGAAATTGGGAATTATCTCTTCTGGATATGAAAATAGTTTTGTGGACAGCATTTATTTTGATTCGGATTTTTTGATTGGCGGAGGAAAAAGCTATGCAATCACGGATGGATTTGATTCTGCGAGACAGGTTGAGTTAAGCGAGAAGGCACAGGTCTATGCGTGGGCAAAAGAGCCGGGAGGAATTCCTTTAATATGGGAAAATACATACGGCGACGGAAAGTTTGTAGTAGATAATTTGGGGTTATATGAAAAAGCGGTAAGAGGCTTTTATGCAGCGTCTTACAGTCTCCTGACAGATATAGGAGTCTATCCGGTGATCAATGGATCGGCCTTTTATCTGGATGATTTTCCATCACCGGTACCAAGTGGTGACGGGACATATGTCAAACGAGATTATGGGACAAGTATTCAGGAATTTTATTCGAATATCTGGTGGCCGGATATGCTGAATCTTGCATCCAAATATGGACTTAAGTATACCGGAGTGATGATTGAGAACTATGAAGATAAAACTGACGGAGAGATCACGAAGCAGACGGACCATGAGCGTTTTCAATATTTTGGAAATATGGTACTTCATCAGGGTGGTGAATTAGGTTATCACGGGTACAACCATCAGCCATTGTGTCTGGGTGATACAGATTATGGAGATGTTCTTCCGTATAAAACATGGAAGAATGAAAAAGCAATGGAGTCTGCTATGTCAGAACTTATGCGGTTTGGTAAAAAAATGTTCCCGGGAACGCAGATGTCGGTCTATGTTCCACCGTCAAATGTGTTGTCAGAGCAGGGGCGGAAGATGCTGGCGCAAAAGTTTCCACAGATTAAGACGATAGCTAGTAATTATTTTGCCGGAGAATGTGCTTATACACAGGAATTTGAAGTGGCAGATGACGGTATCGTAGAACAGCCAAGAATTATTTCCGGAGCCATCCTTGATGATTATATGCAGATGGCAGCAGTGTCTGAATTAAATATGCATTTTGTGAACAGTCATTTTATGCATCCGGATGACCTGCTGGATGAAGACCGTGGGGCAAAGCTTGGCTGGGAAAAATTAAAGAACCGGTTGGAGGAGTATATGGACTGGCTCTATGATTCAGCACCAGAACTTCGTAATCTGACCGGATCAGAATTGTCTGGGGCGATTGAACGATATGGTGCACTGACGTATGAGAAAAATGTGACAGATAAAAGTGTGGAACTGAAGCTGGATCATTTTTATGATGAAGCATATCTGATGCTCCGGTTCAACGATGGGATACCGGGCAAAGTTACAGGTGGAGAACTGGAGCATGTAACAGGAAATCTTTATCTGCTGTATGCAGTGAATGATGAAGTTACGATTGAGAAGAAATAAGAGGACATTACGTTGAGAATTTGTTTGATTTTGGAAGGGTGTTATCCATATGTGCACGGAGGTGTATCCACATGGATGCATCAGTATATCAAAGAGATGAAAGAGCATGAATTTGTCTTGTGGGTCATTGGAGCACATGCCGAAGATAAAGGAAAGTTTGTGTATGAACTCCCGGAAAATGTGGTGGAAGTAAAGGAAGTATTCTTAGATGATGCTTTGCATGTGAAAGATACCGGGAAACTTCTACATATATTTACCAGGGAAGAACAAGACAGCCTTCGTGAGCTGATGGATTGTGGGAGACCGGACTGGGAAGTACTGTTTCGCTTGTATCACGATAAGAAGATCAATCCAATGTCATTTTTAAAAAGTGAAGAATTCCTGGAGATTCTGGAAAAAAGCTGTCAGGAGAAATATCCGTATACTGCGTTTGCAGATGCATTCCACACGATGCGGTCTATGCTGCTTCCGGTACTGTATCTTCTTGGAAGTGAAGTGCCACAGGCAGATGTCTACCATGCGATCTGTACTGGTTATGGCGGTATGCTGGCATGTCTTGGCGGCTATGTTTATCAGAAAAAAGTGCTTCTTACAGAGCATGGGATTTACACAAGAGAGCGTGAAGAAGAGATTATCCGGGCAAAATGGGTCATGGCTACATACAAGAAGCAGTGGATTTCATTTTTCTATATGCTGTCGGACATTATATACAGCCGGGCATTTCAGGTTACGGCGCTGTTTACGAATGCCATGCGGACACAGATACAGATGGGCTGTGATGAGAAGAAATGCAGAGTGATTGAAAATGGAATTAATTATGAGCGCCTGTCCCAGATTCCGCTGAAAGAAGAGGATGGTCAGGTAGATATTGGGGCAGTGGTCAGAATGGCACCGATTAAAGATATCAAGACAATGATCTATGCTTTTTTTGAACTATGTGCAAGGCGGAAAAATGTAAGATTACATATCATGGGTGGTGTGGATGATGAAGAATATGCCCAGGAATGTTACACGCTTGTGAAACAATTAAAGCTTGAAAATGTTATTTTTACAGGACGAGTTGATATTGTAAAATATATGGAAAAACTGGATTTTACGATTCTGACCAGTATCTCGGAAGGACAGCCGCTGTCGGTTCTTGAATCACTGGCGGCAAGAAGACCATGTGTAACAACGGATGTAGGATGCTGCAGAGAGCTTTTGGAAGGAAAAGAAGGAGATTTTTTTGGACCGGCAGGGTACTGTGTGCCGCCGATGTACCGGCAGGGACTCGCAGCTGCCATGGATAAGATGTGTGAATCCAGAAGCTTAAGACTTCGCATGGGAGTAAACGGACAGAATCGTGTAAATAAATATTACCGCCACGAACGGATGATGAAGGAATATAAAAAATTGTACGGGGAGGTGGAGACTGCTTATGGCTGGAATCGGATTTGAACTGAAAAAGCTGTTTAAAAAGAGTGGTCTTGCTGCAACCGCAAGAGCTTACGGATATGCCGGTATTATCTGCGCCGGACCGATGATTCTTGGAATCGTACTGCTTCTTGGAATTATGTTCCTGTGCAATCAGACGGGTGGAACGAGATTTGAGAGGGAACTGTTGATCTGTATGGTCACATACTCGTTACTGGCTTCCCTGACTGTGACAAGTTTTCTTTCTATGGTCGTGACCAGATTTCTGGCAGATATGTTATATGAAGAGAAGCTTGAGGCAATTCTTCCTTCTTTTTGGGGTTCTACTGGAATTATGTTAATAGCCGGAGGAATTCTGTACGGAATATTTTTAATCTTTTCCGGTGTGGGACTTGTGGATAAACTGTTGTGTTTTGGGTTGTTTGGTGAGTTGATCGTGACCTGGAATGCTATGAGTTACCTGACTGCGATCAAAGATTACAAAGGGATTCTACTGTCATTTAGTGCAGCACTTGTTGTTTCTTTTGTCGTTGGATTTTTATTGCTTATCATCGGTATGCCACATATAGAAGCGTTGATGATTGCAGTCTGTGTCGGTTATGGGATCATGCTTCTGTGGGACGTGGTGCTTTTGTACCGGTATTTTCCATCAAGTGATGCCAGCGCATTTTTATTTCTGCGGTGGGTAGATGAATTTCAGCCACTGGCATTTACAGGATTATTTGTGAATCTGGGATTGTTTACCCACCTTGTGATTATGTGGGCAGGACCACTCGGGGTGCAGGTGAAAGGATTATTTTACGGAGCGCCGTACCATGATGTGCCGGCATTGATTGCATTTCTTACGATTCTGATCACGACAGTAAACTTTGTCGTTTCGGTAGAAGTGAATTTCTATCCAAAGTATCGTAATTATTACAGCCTGTTCAACGATAAAGGTGCAATTAAGGATATTATGCAGGCAGGAAATGAAATGCGGGAAGTGCTGAATATGGAGTTGAAGTACACGGCGGTAAAACAACTGCTGACAACGGCGCTTGCTATTTCCATCGGAGGAATTTTATTGAAATATCTGCCTCTCGGATTTAATGATCTGATGGAAGGGTATTTCCGGACCTTGTGTGTCGGCTATGGAATCTATGCAATTGCCAATACCATGCTTCTTTTATTATTATATTTTACGGATTATAAAGGGGCATTTGCAGCGTCCGCAGCATTTGCCGGGTGTACAACCGTATTTACCTTATTGTCACTACTGTTTTCACAGGTGTATTATGGATTTGGATTTTTGCTGGGAAGCGCAGTGTTTTTCCTGATTACTGCTTTGCGGCTCGGATATTTTACACAACGGCTTCCTTATTACATATTAAGTGTTCAGCCAATTGTAGAGGAAGATAAGTCAGGACGATTTACGCGATTGGGGACTTTTTTGGAAGAAAAACTAGAAGGAGGAGAAGACCCAGGTGAAAAGAAATAGACTCATATCGGCAGTATGTGTACTGTCGCTTGCTTTATCACTTTGTGCGGGCGGCTGTTCAGAGAAAAAAGAAGAAGCAACCTCTGACATTAAGACAGAAACGCAGACAGTGAAAAAGGCGGAGAAAGAAGATATTAACAGTGTGCATCTAAGGGATAAGGACACGCTGTATGCAGATGATGATGAGACCAGTGTAGTGACGATGTATCTTACTGTCTCCAGGGGAAATGCTTCAGAGAATACAGATCATTCCTGGAGTGAGATCAATAGCTATTCAGTAGAAGATTATGAAAATATGGGAGTGGACCGTTATCAGGTGGCAGGACTTTTACAAGTCGGGGATGAGAACGGACCGACCAGTGGAAATGTGGGATATGCAGAAGAAGTTCCCAATGCAACGGTTCAGATCCGCGGACAGACCTCCAGCAGTAATGCGCAGAAAAATTATAAGATTGAGTTAAAAAAGAATAAAGGAACGTGGCGTGGACAGCGGGTCATCAACCTGAATAAGCATCAAGGAGAAGGAATGCGTTTCCGCAATAAGATGGCTTACGACTTGATCAAGGGCATTCCTCAGATGATGGGACTTCGCACGCAGTTCGTACATTTGTATGTCAAAGATAACACAGATGGAAGTTCCGATGTCTTTCAGGATTATGGCCTTTACACGCAGGTGGAACAGTTGAATAAGACAGCGCTTAAGACGCATGGTCTGGATTCAAAAGGTCAGCTTTATAAAGTCAATTTCTTTGAGTTTTACCGGGAAGAAGATGTGATCAAAACGACAGACGATCCAGGATATAACCAGGAAGCATTTGAAGAGCGGCTGGAGATTAAAGGTGATTCCGACCACACAAAGCTGATTCATATGCTGGATGCAGTAAATGATTATTCGATCCCTATTAATCAGGTGCTGGAACAGTATTTTGACGAGGAAAATATCGTATATTGGATGGCGTTCCAGATTCTGACTGGAAATGTGGACACTCAGAGCCGGAATATGTATCTGTACAGTCCTCAGAATTCAGATACATGGTATTTTATCGACTGGGACAATGATGGATTTTTCATGCGTTCGGAATACGGGCTCCGCGGCTGGTCCGACCAGGGCAGCTGGGAGTGTGGGATCAGTAATTACTGGGGAAATGTACTGTTCCAGAGATGTCTGAAATCAGATTCATTTCGGAAAGAATTAGATAAGGCAATTATTGAGATGAAGGATTATCTCAGTGAAGAACGGTTGAGCACGATGATCAGCCAGTATGAAAATGTGGTGAGACCATATCTTTATTCCATGCCGGATCAAATGCATGCGCCTCTGACACAGGCCCAATATGATACGGTGGCAGCAGGAATTCCGGAAGAAGTGGAGAAGAACTATGAATTGTATCTGGAAAGTCTGGAAAAACCACAGCCATTCTACATTGGAACCCCGGCTATTCAGGATAATGCGCTGAATCTGAACTGGGATGTGTCCTATGATTTTGATGCTGAAGATATTACTTATACCGTAGAACTTGCGACAGACTACCAGTTCCAGAACGTGATCTTCCGGCAGGAAGGAGTGGCAGTTCCGGAAGTACAGACAGGTATTCCGGCAGCAGGCCAGTACTTTGTACGGGTACGTGCAACCGATTCATCTGGAAAGACACAGGACGCATTTGATTATTATACAACCGACAATGGCAAGAATTATGGTATGAAATGCTTCTATGTGACAGCAGACCAACGTATTGAGGAAGATATTTATGAAGAAAATTAAGAATATCAGTCATGCCAGGATTGCAGAACATATGAAGCAGTTAAAAAATGCTGAGATACCGGAGCATGCCGGAACGGCAGAACATTTTCGGAATGAGTGGAAATACTTGATCAGTACGAGTGAGAAGGAATTATTGGAACTTCGTATGAAACATTTACTGAAAAAAGATCCACATGCTTCAGATGGGGGCTATATGATCCGGAGCCTGTACTTTGATGATTATTGGAACAGTGCTTATGAGGAGAAAGAATCCGGCGTACTGATGCGTAAAAAGTACCGGATCCGAATCTATGATTACAGCGACCGTTCCATTAAGCTGGAGCGAAAAAAGAAATTTGGCAGTTACATTTACAAGGAAAGCGCACCACTTACGAGAGAAGAGGTGGAAAAAATCCTGGCGGGGGAATATGAATTTTTGCTGCACAGTCCATATTCTCTGTGCAGGGAGTTTTATATTGAATGTGTCAGTAATATGATGCGGCCTCGGACTATTGTAGATTATGACCGGGTGCCGTGGATCATGGATGCAGGAACGGTGAGGATTACGTTTGATTGCGACGTGCGGGCATCTGTGGGAGGGTATGGTATATTCGATCCGACACTTGCTACACTGCCGGTTCTGGAGCCTGGAAAGCTTGTAATGGAAGTGAAATTTACAGAGCTGCTTCCGCAAATCATACGAGATCTTCTGCCACCGCAGTCAGCAGAGTTTACAGCAGTATCAAAATACGTATTGTGTTATGAAAAGACCCGGTATCTGAATGGATTTGAATATTGGGCAGAAAATTAAAATACAGGAGAAAAACGAATGAGTGTACAGGATGTAATAAAAAAATCAGTACTGGAATCCGGTGTATTCGATAAATTCGATGTTCCGGGAATGCTTACGGCACTTGCCATAGCGCTGCTCCTTGGCGGAGTAATCTACTTGGTCTATCGAAAATTTTACGTAGGAGTGATTTTTTCCAGAAGCTTTGCAATCACACTTGTAGGAATGACGGTTCTTACATGTATGGTCACACTGGCAATCAGTACGAATATTGTGATTTCCCTTGGTATGGTTGGTGCATTATCTATTGTACGTTTTCGTACAGCAGTCAAAGACCCGATGGATCTTCTTTATCTGTTCTGGGCGATAACGACAGGAATTACAGCCGGTGCAGGTATGTATGTGCTTGCGGTACTGGCGGCAGTGATCATGATTGTTATGATTTATTTATTTTATCACAGACAGCAGAGTGGAAAGATTTATATTGTAGTAATTCATTATACCGGAGATGATGCCGGAGATGAAATCATACGCAGCTTTGGAAAAATTCGTTATTTTATCAAATCAAAGACGATGCGGAAAGAAAAGACAGAGATGGCAGTTGAAGTATTCTGCAGGCAGAATCAGATGGACTTTACGGAAAAAATCCGTAAGATTGAAAATGTGGATGATGTAACGCTAATCCAGTATAATGGCGAATATCACGGATAAAGGTAACTAAAAAAGGTCCACCGGACCTTTTTGTCATATGCTTGGCAACGTAAGAAGCCCACGGGTCATGCGACCTGTGGGCTTCTTGCCGTTGTTTTTATAGTTATCTAAAGGAATGAGAGTTAAGTGCGTTTTGCACTTTATGAGGGGGAGATAGTTGATATTGATTGATGTCTCTCTCAACTATCTGTCATTAAGTATACAGAGGAAATGTGTCTAAAGTATGTGCGTGGCCTTAAAGAAATCGAAAATTTCTTAAGGAAATCTTATGGAAGTCTTATGGGCATATTTACATTGTTATACTACTGATTGCTTATATCAATCAAATGAAAAAGTAACCGCCCCCAGCCAAGGATACGGTTACAATAAAAAATCTTTGGACTAACCGCTTATCGGTAGCACCTTTCTAATTACAATATAGCAAAATAATTATTTAGTGTCAATATAAATTATTTATATTTATAATATACAATAAGAATTATTGCGTGAAACATAGATTATAATGTTTCGTAGGAAACGAGTTCCTCCATTGTTATTCTGGCATCGTCGAAACGATTCGGGGCGCCGCCTTCGGTACTGTCATAGCCGATTACCAGAATATTGATCGGCTCCAGATTATCTGGAAGCTTGAACTCTTCTTTAATTACATCTGGCTTGAAGTAGCATACCCATACGCTGCCAAGACCAAGATCTGTTGCCTGAAGCATCATGTGGTCAGTCAGAATTGCAGCATCGATATCGCAGCTG
The DNA here is from genome assembly GCF_000420885.1 of Dorea sp. AGR2135. Classification (NCBI taxonomy): domain Bacteria; kingdom Bacillati; phylum Bacillota; class Clostridia; order Lachnospirales; family Lachnospiraceae; genus Dorea; species Dorea sp. AGR2135. Next base: position 38,110 of record NZ_ATVU01000006.1, read on the forward strand.
TTTTTCTCATCGAATGGTCTTACCCACGCTTTATTGTGGTCAGCACATACAATAATAGCCAACGGAGCACCGTAGATATTTGCAGCTTTTCCAATCTTTTCAAAGCCATCCACGCTCTGGATAACAATCAGGTGAACAGGCTGTTTGTTGGCAGCTGTCGGCGCAACGCGGGCAGCTTTTAAGATTTTCTCAAGCTTTTCAGGCTCTACTTTCTGGTCTGTATATTTTCTTACAGAATAACGGTTCGTAATAATCTCTTCAAATTTCATAGTTAAAATCTCCTTCTAAAAATAAGCAGTTGTAACGCTTTTTGATATTCACTTGGTTTTTTTATTGTTGTATTTCACTTGTTTTTGTATTTACATGATGTCGTTTCAGGTACCTTATGTTTTTATTATATTGCTTATTTTCGAATTGACAAGAACGCACTATTTTGTAATATACTATAGGAAAGGGAATATAATTTCTTCTCAGAAATATACTACCCATTTGGTAAGTATAAAAATGGAAAGGTTTTGAAAGGTTTATGAAAAAGAAGATAATGGTCGAGAAAAGTACCTGTTCTGTTGGTGCTACAATCCAATTGATAGGTGGAAAATATAAGGCAGTGATTCTATGGCATCTGATGGGACATACTTTGCGCTACAGCGAATTGCATAAATTAATAGCGGCAGCAACTGACAAGATGCTGGCGCAGCAGCTTCGGGAACTGGAGCGGGACGGACTTGTGCACAGAGAAGTCTATCCGGTGGTGCCGCCGAAGACAGAGTACTCACTGACGGCGTTCGGAGAAAGTATCGCACCTATTTTAGATGCTATGTGTACCTGGGGAAAAGAGCATCTGGAGCTGGTAGAGCTGGAGAAAAAAGTATAGAAAATAAGGATACTCTGATGATAAAGTATAGAAAATGGGAGGGAAATCTATGCAGCGGAAAATAATAGAATTCTTATCTACTGTCAGTGGAAAAATAACAATAATTGTTGTTATAGGCATTCTTGCCGTGGCAGGGATACAGACTGTAAGGAATCAGGCTGCAGAAAGTCAAGCGGAAACGGATATTGCGGATGATTCGGATGATTCAGATGAAAGTGTTCAAAAAGAAGTACCTGAAGCGGTGAAGCTTACTGGAAAAGAGTATATAGGAAATGAATTATATTATTACAGAGAAAAGCCAAAGGTACCGGTTGGCTGCATAGAGGCGGCTTTTTATGATTTGGACGAAGACGGGCAGGACGAGATTGTGTCCGTTGAAAATAAAGACACGGATTTTGATTTTGTCCCGACCCTTCACGTATATAAAGAAAAAGGGGATAAATGGAAAGAAGCAGCATCGACAGAAATTGACTTGTCGAAAATAATAGACGATGATTCATTTGCTCAAAAATACGTGAAATTATTTACATATGATAACCAAATTGCAGTTCAATACAAAACAGGAGTGAACGAATCTGTTGTGGATATATATTCATATTCTGATTCCGGGGAAATAAAATGCAAATTGGATGCAAATGTCCGGACAACAGATCTGCACCGTGACGGAGATATTTTTTGCGAGTTGTTTACGCAGAAAATCACAAAGGAATGGATAGATGAATATCAGTCTGGCTGGTCGGTAAAGAGTCATGATTGTTATGTTGTTAATTTTGTCAATTATTCTAATCTGAGCACATACCAGGCAGATGATTTTGGGTTTTCATATCCGTCTTATTACGATCAATATGTAGATTTTACGCCAAAAACGGAGGAAGACAGAGGAGAACAGTATTTAAGAATATGTGCGGATGTAAAAATGTTATCGCCTGTTGAGTATGGAGGAAAGAAAGTATCTGTATTCGATATAGCAGAAACAGCATATGAACCAAGAGATTATATGACTGACTATGAATATAGTGATTTTCCAACTTTGGAAATGTCGGAGGTCAAGCTTTTATGGAATAATGAAGAAAAATGTATCCAGTATACTATGGCTGGAGATGAAACTGCTGTTTTATATGAGGTTGCATCTGAAAATCGTAATTTGAAAAAATTCAGTGTTTATATGATGATGGTGAGTGATTCAGAAGAAGTATGTTACCATTTTAAGACTAATTTGGAAGGAACGACCTATCCTGTAGAAGCAGGAGAATAAAATTTATGTACAAATCATATACGCAAAAAAAGAAACCTTGTAATCAAGGTTTCTTTTTTAGAGGCGCCAACCAGATTTGAACTGGTGATAGAGGTGTTGCAGACCTTTGCCTTACCACTTGGCTATGGCGCCATATCGAATGCTTATTTAGAATAGCAAAGATTTCCGGTTTCGTCAACCCCAAAATGAAAAAATATTTCGAAAATTCGAATCAATTTGAAGTAGTCAGGATTATCATTAAAATTACCGGCAAAAAGACTTTCGAAAAATTTCATAATTTGACGTTATTGACAATGGCGTTACAGATAGTATAATTTGTAATATTGATGTCACGAGACAGTCTTTTGACATTATGGTTGGACTTTTCTCCAACGTTATTATTACGAATAAAAGGTGTGAAAATTATGGAAAAAGATAAAGATTTCCTAGGGACAGAACCGATTGGAAAGCTTCTGCTCCGGCTGGCAATCCCAACGCTGGCAGCGCAGCTTATTAACATGCTGTACAACGTGGTAGATCGAATTTACATCGGTCATATCCCGAAGGTAGGAGCTTTGGCTCTTACGGGTGTCGGCGTGTGTATGCCGCTTATTATGATCGTGTCAGCATTTGCAGTGCTGGTAGGAAATGGCGGTGCGCCGAGAGCTTCTATTTACATGGGACAGAATAATAAGGAAGATGCGGAGAAGACACTTGGTAATTGCTTTGCAACACAGATTTTGGTGGCAATCGTGCTGACAATTGTGCTGCTTCTTGGCAATCGCACATTTCTACTGGCATTTGGAGCCAGTGAGAATACGATTTCATATGCGGCAGCCTACATGAACATTTATGCAGTGGGAACGATTTTTGTGCAGTTGACACTTGGATTAAATGCATTTATCACCGCGCAGGGATTTGCAAAGACAGGAATGTTATCTGTGCTGATTGGTGCAGTGATCAACATTGTGCTTGACCCGATTTTTATCTTTGGATTACATATGGGCGTGCGAGGCGCAGCGCTTGCAACAATCATATCACAGGCATGCTCCTGTATCTGGGTCGTCAGCTTTTTGTTTGGAAAGAAGACATTTTTAAAGATACAAAGAAAGAATATGAAGCTGGAAGCAAGAATTATATTACCAAGTCTTGCGTTGGGACTCGCAACATTTATTATGCAGGCGAGTGAAAGTATTATCACGGTGTGCTTCAACTCATCTTTGTTAAAATATGGCGGGGATATTGCAGTTGGAGCCATGACGATCCTGACCAGTGTAATGCAGTTTGCGATGCTGCCACTACAGGGACTTGGACAGGGAGCACAGCCGATACTCAGCTATAATTATGGAGCAAAAAATGTAGACCGCGTTCGGGGAACATTTCGCCTGCTGTTAAAGGTAAGCGTTGGATATGCAGTGATTCTGTGGTTATGTGTAGAACTTTTTCCACAGATTTTCGTCAGCATGTTCACATCAGACGCAGCACTGCTTGCATTTAGCAAGACAGCACTTCGTGTATATATGGCAGCAATGTTTATGTTTGGAATCCAGATCGCATGCCAGATGGGATTTACCTCTCTTGGCTGCGCGCCAGAATCCATTATTGTCGCAGTAATGAGGAAATTCGTACTGTTGATTCCATTAATTTATATTGTTCCACACATCTGGAGTGCAGATCGAACCATGGGAGTATATCTGGCAGAACCAATCGCCGATTTCTTCGCAGTAACATTCACCATGATCCTGTTCAGTAACCGGTTTAAGAAAGCATTGAAAAAAATAGAAAAGTAATAAAAGGGACACCCTAAATCAAGGATGGGGACGTAGTACTTTGAACGTTCGACTTGAATACGTCCCCCCCATTATTATTCTATATGTAATGTCTGCCGTTCATTCCGCTTCCACCACAGCAGAGCCCGCTTCCACCGCAGCATAGGTTACAGACGAGGTTTGCGATACATAGTTTTACGCACCAGTCGCCGCTGCTTGAGAAGGTTGTCTGGTAAGGTTCTTGTTGCTGGCGGTACCAGTTTCCACCATTTTCCAGTCGTTGTACGAGGGTGGTGTACTGTATATTGTTCGGTTCCATGCGAGCTGCTTCGCGTGCATGCTGTAGGGCAATGACGTTATTGCCGATACCGGAGTTAGCGATGGCACTGTAGTAATACCATTGCGCGGTCTTGTTATCAATTCCGTTTAGGACATTGATTGCTTCCTGGTAGCGGCCGTTATTAATGAAATTGGCAGCGGCCTGCATATGAAGGTCACCTTCGTTACTGGTTGCGCCGGATCGTCTCTGCTGATACTGACCGGAGTAACCGCGGAAGTTTCCGAATCCTCCAAAGTCAAATCCTCCAAAGTCAAATCCTCCGAAGTCAAATCCTCCAAAGTCACCGTAGCCGCCATTAGGATTATTTCCATCGTAACCGCCGGAAGAGCTTCCGTAACCATTTCCATAGGAACCGGTAGTACCGTATTCGCGTTCATGCATAATTTGCTGGTAAGCCTGCTGGACTTCTTTGAATTTGGCTTCTGCCTGATCTTTGTTCGGGTTATTGATATTTGCATCCGGGTGATATTTTCGGCTTAGTGCCCGGTATGCTTTTTTTATTTCGTCATCAGTAGCGCCGCGGGAAATGCCAAGGACGCTGTATGGATCATTCATGATTGTTCTCCTTATTCTGGTTTTCATATCGTTTGGACGTAACCATAGTATACCTGCACCACACCCCGGAATACAAGATGTTTCTTAAAATATCTGCGTGAAGCAGAATCGGAAGCTGTTCAAATTCTCTGGAACATTCGGCCATCATCATGGTCAGAAGAGTGCGGCATTCTGTGACGAACTGTTCTGGAGTTTTTTGCAAAAATGCTTCCTTTAGTGGATTGTAGCTGTTATTTCCAATATCCTTTTCTACATCTTCATAGGCGTCCATGAGGTAAATGAATTTGCCAAGGAAGAATCCGATTTTTCGAAGAGATAATTCCCATGCGTCTGGTTCCCAGGCAAAGATTTCAGCCATGATATCACCGAAAAGTCCTGCCATAAGGTCAAGATTTGTCTCACCTTTTTTTTCATATTGATTGATTTCTTCTAATTTTGAGTGGATCAGCCGGACTTTTTCCGGGTAATTACTTTCAATCTTTTTGATCTTCGGCTCCAGCGCTTTTGCAGCAATATATCCTTTTTTCTTTCGCTCATCGGTCCAGTCGTCCTTACATTTATAATAGGAAAGAATGAGATTCATGGAAGCTGCATAATCTGTATATTCGTTAATTTTTGTCGGATGTTTCTCAAGCGGGTGCGCAATGCAGCGAGTCTCACCGGCTATAGTCTTTGGTTCGTAAAGCCCGGTGAGCAGGACAATGAGAAATGTCATGTCGTAGGACAGTGTCAGTTGGCCACGCTTTCCGTAACATTCTTTCAGACGGCGACAAAGACCACAATAGTACGCCTGGTACACATCGTAGTCTTTGAATTTCATTTCAGCTTTGTTGATTGCAATATATCCAAACATAAAAAGCCCCTTTACTTAGCTCTTCTTGATAAATGTTGTGTTACATTTCGGACAGCGGATTTCAATACGGCCTTTGCCTTTTGGTACACGTATTTTCTGTTTACAAGTCGGACATTTGTAAATGTGATGTGTCTTTCTCTGTGCCATTATACTTTTCTGTGAGGCGAAGAAATGTCGAACTTTCGCTGTTTTTGCCAGATAAGCCTGGTTCTCACAGGCACGTTTATAAGTTTGTCTTGAGAACATACGGAAATATGTGTAGATCAAAAGTGCCCAGCACAGCAGGGATAATACACTCCCCAGTCTTGCAGGTACAAAGTTCGCCAAAAGCATCAGTACTAAAGAGACTATAATTGTAAATTTCCCAAAGGAATCTAATCCATATCTTCCATACATAAAGCGTTGTAATTTTTCTTTCATCAGTATCGTCCTCCTATGTAAATATCATACGCGCAGGCAAAAGAAAGTCAATAAACTGCAAATTAAAAAATTATAAAATAATTGCAGCAGGTAACGCAGATGTGCTACTATAGAGGAATAAAAAAGGAGCAGCGTATGAGTAAGAATAGAAGAAGACCACATCGTGGCCGCAGAGAAAAGAAAAAGAAAGCCGGCATGTTATCCAATATCATCCTGATCGTGGCACTGGCTGTATTTTGCGTTTCGGCCTTTCAACTTGTGAAGATTGTCGGAGGTTATGCAAAAGGCCGTGATGAATATAAGAAGATTCAGAGCATTGCGCTTAATAAAGAAGACAGTGAGCCGGAAAAAGGCTTTTCTGTTAATTTTGATGAATTAAAAGGAATCAATCCGGATACAGTCGGGTGGATCCGTTTTTACCCGGAGCCATCAATTATTAATTATCCGATTGTTCAGACAACAGATAATGAAAAATATTTACACAAAACATTTTCGGAAAATGATAATACACTTGGAACGATTTTTTTGAATGCGGACAATAATGCAAATTTCAATGATCGTAATTCAATCATATATGGGCATCGTATGAAGGACGGTTCTATGTTTCGAAAGTTAGATGAATATAAAGAGAAATCTTTCTGGGAAGCAAATCCGTATTTTTACATTTACACGCCGGACGGAAGAGAGATTGTATATCATATTTACAGTGCGGCGACAGTCAAGGATACAGACGATGTGTATCTGACAGGCTTCGAGAACGACGAAGCATATCAGTCTTACCTGGATATGACGAAGCGGATCGCGATTTATGATACGGGTGTGGAAGTGACGACTGCAGATTCCGTTGTGACACTATCAACATGTACAAGCGCCAGCGACGAGCACCGATTTGTAGTGATTGGAGTAAAAGAACAAGAAAATCAAATGGGACAGACAAAGAATTAAGAAATGTCTGGACAGCAAAAATTATTCAGAAAATAGAAAAAGTTGAAGACCCGGCAGATTACAAGGGAGGGGACAGCATGGGATATAATTATGAAGTCGGCGATATAGTAACATTGAAAAAACCACATCCTTGTGGAAGCAAAGAGTGGGAGATATTACGTGTAGGTGCGGATTTTCGATTGAAATGTATGGGATGCGGACATCAGATTATGACAGCACGGAAACTGGTCGAAAAAAATACAAAAGATTTGAAGAAAAAGGCTTGAAATCGGGAATCTTATATGATATAGTAGATAACCGTGATACAATATTTTTCTGCCCATTTAAGGGTGGAATTCCTTGCTCCCACATAAGCGGGCGGGGGCCAAAAGACCAGAAGGAGGTGCAGGACGACATGAATAAGTATGAATTAGCTGTTGTTGTCAGTGCAAAAATCGAAGATGACGAGAGAGCTCAGGTTATCGAGAAAGTAAAGGCTTTAGTAGAGCGTTTCGGTGGCAAGATCTCTGACGTTGATGAGAGCGGTAAGAAGAGATTAGCTTACGAGATTCAGAAAATGAAAGAAGCATATTACTACTTCATCCACTTCGATGCTGAGGCTGATGTTCCAGGCGAGATCGAGCAGAGAATCCGCATTATGGACAATGTCATCAGATATTTATGCGTAAGACAGGAAGCATAATCAGGAAGAAGAGGTAATTATATGAATAAAGTTATTTTGATGGGACGCCTGACCAGAGATCCAGAAGTGAGATATTCACAGGGTGGAGAGAATTCTCTGGCAATTGCGAGATATACGTTGGCAGTAGACAGAAGATTCAAACGTAATGGTGATGATCAGACTGCTGACTTCATCGGTTGCGTTGCGTTTGGACGAAACGCTGAGTTCGCTGAGAAGTATTTCCGTCAGGGACTGAAGGTTGTTGTGACCGGACGTATCCAGACAGGAAGCTACACGAACAAAGATGGACAGAAGGTGTATACAACAGACGTTGTAGTGGAAGAACAGGAATTTGCTGAGAGCAAAGCTACAAGTGATGCCAATGCGGGAAGTTTTTCCCATGCAGGTGGTTTCCAGCAGGCACCGGCTCCGACGCCGGCAGCTGATGCAGGTGACGGCTTCATGAATATTCCGGATGGAATTGATGAAGAACTCCCATTTAACTAAGGTTCGTTGAATTTAGAAGATTCAAAGTATTAGGAGGCAAATAAAATGGCTTACGATAAAGCAGCTCGTCCAGAGGGCGGATTCAAAAGAAGAAATCCAGGACGCAGAAGAAAAAAAGTATGCGTATTCTGTGGTAAAGAGAATAACGAGATCGATTACAAAGATGTAGCAAAGTTAAGAAAGTATGTTTCTGAGAGAGGAAAAATCCTTCCAAGAAGAATTACAGGAAACTGTGCAAAACATCAGAGAGCTCTTACAGTAGCAATCAAGAGAGCTCGTCACGTTGCATTAATGCCATACGTGCAGGATTAATCAGTAGTTAATATTTGCCGTCACATCCATAAGGATGTGGCGGTTTTTGCATAGTAGAGAATTTTTACTATGCAAAAAGTATTATACAAAAAGCTTCTGACAGAAATATATACAAATAGACGTGACTTCAAAAGTATGGTATGATTTCTGTAAGTGAGTATTGTTATGTCAAAAAGAATATCGTAATTACGAAAGTTCAAACAGGAGGTATGTAATAAATTATGAAGAAACCAGTATTAGTAATTATGGCGGCAGGAATGGGAAGCCGTTACGGTGGACTGAAACAGATTGATCCGGTGGATGCGAAAGGACGCATCATTATGGATTTTTCCATCTTTGATGCAAAACGCGCTGGATTTGAGAAGGTAATTTTTATCATTAAGAAAGAGCAGGAAGACTTATTCCGCGAGGCAGTTGGCGACCGCGTGTCAGAATACATGGAAGTGTCTTATGCATATCAGGAAATCAATAATATTCCGGCAGGTTTTCAGGTGCCGGAAGGACGTGTGAAACCATGGGGAACAGCACATGCAGTTTATAGCTGTAAGGACATGATCGATGGCCCGTTTGCAGTTATCAATGCAGACGATTATTATGGAAGAGAGGCGTTCCAGCTCATTTATGATTATCTGAATAGCCATGAAGACGATGATAAGTTCCGTTACACTATGGTAGGCTACAAGCTTTGCAACACTGTTACAGAAAATGGATATGTATCCCGTGGTGTGTGTGAGATGAACGAGGCTGGGGAACTGATCGGAATTCGTGAAAGAACACGTATTGAGCATCATGAGAACGGAATAGCATTTACAGAAGATGACGGTGCTACATGGACACATCTAGACGATGACACAACGGTTTCTATGAATATGTGGGGATTCTCAAAAAGTATTCTTGATGAGATTGAGAAAGGATTCCCGGCATTCCTTGAGAAGGGACTGAAAGAGAACCCTATGAAATGTGAATATTATCTGCCGGGAGTAGTCAGCGACCTGTTAGGAGAGAATCGTGCGACAGTTGCAGTTCTGAAATCAGCAGACAAATGGTATGGAGTTACATACAAAGAAGACAAACCGGTTGTTATGGAAGCAATCCGCAAGATGGAAGAAGAAGGACTGTACCCGGCTTAAAATATGTAAAGTTGCCGAAGCAATTGGGAAGTGCTATAATAAGACAAAAATGAAACTTCTTGATATCAGTTCAGAAAGCAGAAATTGATATTGAGTGGAAAAATCATTACAAAGTAATGGAAGGTAAGATATCAATTCTTATATGGAGGAGATTAAGATGGCAAAAATATTAATTACAGGTGGAGCAGGATATATTGGAAGTCATACTGCATTGGAACTTTTGAAGGAGGGTTACGAGGTAGTTGTATATGATAATCTCTGCAACTCCTCCCAGGAGTCTATGAAGCGCGTAGAAGAGCTTACAGGTAAGACAATCACGTTTTACGAGGGAGATATTCTGAACGCTGAAACTTTAAAAGCCATGTTTGAAAAAGAGCAGGTAGATGCAGTTATTCACTGTGCAGCGCTTAAAGCAGTCGGAGAATCTGTAAGAAAGCCTCTGGAATATTATCAAAATAATATTACAGGAACACTGACACTTATGAAAGTCATGCGCGAAGTTGGCGTGAAGAATATTGTATTTAGTTCTTCTGCAACTGTATATGGTAATCCGGAGACAATGCCGATCACAGAGGACTGCCCGAAAGGACAGTGTACGAATCCATATGGCTGGACAAAATCTATGATGGAGCAGATTATGACAGACGTTCAGGCTGCTGATCCGGAATGGAATGTAGTATTACTCCGTTACTTTAATCCGGTCGGAGCACATGAGAGCGGACGGATCGGGGAAGATCCGAAAGGAATCCCGAACAATCTGATGCCATACATTTCTCAGGTGGCAGTTGGAAAACTTGAAAAATTAGGAGTATTTGGTGATGATTATGATACACCGGACGGCACAGGAGTACGTGATTACATTCACGTTGTGGATCTGGCAGTTGGTCATGTAAAAGCAATCAAATACATTTTCTCGAATCCGGGACTGGATATCATCAATCTGGGAACAGGTGTTGGTTATTCTGTATTGGATATGGTAAAAGCATTTAGCGAGGCATGTGGAAAAGAAATTCCATATGAAATCAAACCGAGACGTGAAGGAGATATTGCAATGTGCTATGCGGATCCTTCGAAAGCTGCGAAAGTACTTGGCTGGAAGGCTGAGAGAGGTCTGGAACAGATGTGCGAAGATGCATGGCGCTGGCAGTCACAGAACCCGGAGGGTTATAGAGGATAAAGACTATGGATAAAGGCTTGAGCAAGAAGCGAGGGGCGCATATCAGTGGCAGACTGAAGAACTACATGCGTTGGCCGATCGCGATGGCGATCATGCTTCTCCTATTGAATTTGTGGATCTATTGCATTGATATCAAAGCCGGTACACTCATGTTGATATTTATGCTGATTTATATAGTCGGCATTGGGATTCTGTATGGATACAGCCGATCACTGATCATGAAAGATTTGATTGAATTTGCAGCTCAGTATGGTGTTGTACAGAATACGCTTTTAAAGGAATTATCTGTTCCATATGCAATTCTTCTGGAGGACGGACAGCTTTTGTGGATGAATGATCAGTTTGAACGGTTGTTTGGAGATAAAGCGCAGAAAGATAAGTATTTGAGCAGATATATACCAGAGCTGAACCGGAGCATTTTCCCAAAAGAAGAAAATGACGTGGTAGAGATGGATGTCTACTATGAGGACCGTGAGTATAAGGCGGAATTAAGACGTGTGTCTGTGGAAGGATTCAGCGAGACAGAGCAACTCCTGGAATTGCCGGCAGAGCGAGAGTATTTTATTGCGGTTTACCTTCAGGATGTGACGGAACTGAACCGGTATATTAAGGAAAATGAAGAGCAGCGGCTGGTTGCAGGCTTGATCTATATTGATAATTATGATGAAGTCATGAATAGTGTAGAGGAAGTCAGACAGTCACTTTTAGTTGCGCTGGTGGATCGCAAGATCAACCAGTATGTTGCAAAAGCAGACGGAATCGTAAAGAAAACCGAGACGGACAAATATTTTATTGCTTTGAAGAAGCAAGAGTTCAAGAGACTGGAGGATGACAAATTCTCTCTTCTTGAGGATGTAAAAACAGTCAATATCGGTAATCAGATTCCATTGACACTGAGTATTGGTCTGGGACTCAGTGCGGGTAATTATTCCCAAAGTTATAATTATGCCCGTGTTGCCATTGATCTGGCTCTTGCCAGAGGCGGCGATCAGGCTGTTATCAAAGACTGCCATGGTATTACATATTATGGCGGCAAGCGTGAGATGACTGCAAAGAACACGCGTGTCAAAGCCCGTGTTAAAGCAGAAGCATTGCGAGAGTATATTACAGTCAATGACAAGATATTTGTCATGGGACATACACTGACAGATGTAGATTCTTTTGGTGCAGCTATCGGTATCTGCAGAGCGGCAAATGCTCTTGGGAAAAAGGCAAATGTGGTGATCAATGAGGTGTCAGCATCTCTTAGACCGCTCTATAATATGTATATTGATAATCCGTCTTACCCGGACGATCTGTTCCTGACATCAGAACAGGCATTGAACCTGGCGGATGAGAATTCCATGGTCGTAGTTGTGGATACGAACCGCCCGAAGATGGTAGAATGTGAAGAACTTTTGTATCTGGCAAAGACGATTGTCGTACTGGATCATCACCGTCAGAGCAGTGATAGTATTGATAACGCATTATTGTCTTATATTGAACCTTATGCTTCGTCAGCATGTGAGATGGTATCTGAGATCCTGCAGTACATTGTAGATGATATTCAGATTCCGAATCTGGAGGCAAGCAGTATGTATGCCGGTATCATGATCGATACGAACAGTTTTATGAATCGTACCGGAGTGCGTACATTTGAAGCGGCAGCATTTCTCAGAAGATCCGGAGCAGATATCACACTTGTGCGTAAGATGTTCAGGGATGACATGGAAGGATACCGCGCAAAAGCTGCAATTATCAGCAACGCAGAGGTATATCAGAAAAAATTTGCCATTGCGACAGGTACAGATCTTCAGGTGGAGAGTCCGACAATCATCGGAGCACAGGCGGCAAATGAACTTTTGGATATCAGTGAGATTAAAGCGTCCTTTGTATTGACAGAATATAATGGAAAGATTTATGTGAGTGCCCGTTCCATCGATGAAGTCAATGTTCAGGTCATTATGGAAAAGTTAGGAGGCGGCGGTCATATGAATGCTTCGGGAGCGCAGTTCAATCATACGGATATGGACGAGGCTGTTGCATGTCTGAAGCAGGTTCTGGATAATATGATAAAAGAAGGAGATATATAGACATGAAGGTTATTTTGAAAGAAGACGTAAAAGCCCTTGGGAAAAAAGGGGATGTAGTAGAGGTAAGTGACGGATACGCAAGAAACTTTATCCTGAAGACAGGAAAAGGTGTAGAAGCGAACGGTAAGAATTTAAATGATTTGAAACTTAAGAAGGCGAATGATGATAAAGTAGCACAGGAACACTATGAGGCTGCTGTAGAATTAGGAAAGAAGATCGAGGCAGGTAAGATCCAGGTTTCCATCAAAACCGGAGAAGGCGGAAAAGTATTTGGCTCTGTATCCTCCAAAGAAATTGCAGCAGAGGTAAAATCTCAGCTTGGGCTGGAAGTAGATAAAAAGAAAGTGCAGTTAAAAGATCCGATTAAATCTCTTGGAACACACAATGTGCCGATTAAATTACATCCAAAGGTAACTACAGAGCTGAAAGTTGTAGTTACAGAGGAAGCTTAGGAGGAAACCGTACATGGAAGAGGCACTCATTAAGCGGGTCATGCCCCACAGTGTCGAAGCGGAACAGTCAGTAGTCGGAGCGATGCTGATGGACAAGGATGCGATCACCACTGCATCAGAGATCATCAGTGGTCAGGATTTTTATCAGACATCTTACGGAGTGGTATTTGATTCCATGGTGGAACTTTTTAACGAAGGAAAGCCGGTCGATCTGGTCACACTTCAGGAACGTCTGAAAGAAAAAGATGTACCGCCGGAGATTTCCAGTCTGGAATTTGTAAGGGATCTGGTCAATGCAGTACCGACCTCTGCAAATGTAAAATATTATGCGGAGATCGTGGCAGATAAGGCAATGATGCGAAAACTTATCAAGCTGACCGAGTCAATTGCAAATACTTGTTATGTCGGGAAAGAATCTCTTCCGGTAATTATGGAACAGACGGAGAAATCGGTATTTGAATTATTACAGCACCGCAATACCGGAGATTATGTTCCAATCAAAGATGTTGTATTAAATGCGCTGGAACGAATCGAGAAAGCTTCAAAGAATAAAGGAACTGTTACAGGAATCCCGACAGGATTTATTGATTTAGATTACAAATTATCCGGCCTTCAGCCGTCAGATCTTGTTCTTGTAGCGGCCCGTCCGTCTATGGGTAAGACAGCGTTCGTACTGAATATTGCCCAGTATGTTGCATTTAAGAAAAATAAAGGTGTTGCCATTTTCAGTCTTGAGATGTCAAAGGAACAGTTGGTGAACCGTATGTTTTCTCTGGAATCTCAGGTAGATGCACAGGCACTTCGAACCGGTAATCTAAAAGATTCTGAGTGGGAGAAGCTGATCGAAGGAGCCGGAATTATCGGAAAGTCACATCTTGTGATTGACGATACACCAGGTATTTCCGTATCCGAACTTCGTTCAAAATGTAGGAAATATAAACTGGAGCAGGATCTTCAGCTTGTCATCATTGACTACTTGCAGTTGATGAGTGGAAGTGTAGGTGGGAAATCCGAGTCCAGACAGCAGGAGATTTCTGAAATCTCACGTTCACTAAAAGCTCTTGCAAGAGAGTTAAATGTACCGGTCATTGCATTGTCACAGCTCAGCCGTGCGGTAGAGTCGAGACCGGATAAGCGTCCGATGCTTTCTGACCTCCGTGAGTCCGGAGCTATCGAGCAGGATGCCGACGTTGTAATGTTTATTTATCGTGATGAGTATTATAATAAAGATTCCGAATTTAAGAAACAGGCCGAGATTATTATAGCAAAACAGAGAAACGGTCCGGTAGGGACCGTTAATCTGGCTTGGCTTGGTGAATACACGAAGTTTGCAAATTTAAGCAGGCAGGAATAGCCGTTTTAATTTGCTGATTGGACCAGCTTCAGCTGCAGCTTTCCGATAGGATTGCTGTTGCCTGATGAGCTGGTCTATTTTTTTAAACTGTTCTTCCTCCTGCCGTTCCTTTGCATCCAACAGAAAAGACATTTCCCGACTGAACATCTGCATCAAGACTTCGTTATTGTTTTCCAGCATTCTTTTCATATGTAATTGCTCACGAGTGCGCCGGATATCAGGAATGACGGCTTTTAGTTCTTCAAAAGGGACTCCTTGTTCATAGAGTTCTTTAATACAGCCGTAAAGCCTGGCATCGTCCCGGGTCTCTTTTCTTAGTTGTTCCAGAGCATTGCCCATAATAAAACCCCCTTATTCAATTAAGATTTCTTTGCAAAAGGATAGATTTCCTTTGCCTGTCCCAAGAATAGCATATGAAAAGTGCAAAAAAAGTCAAAACGTGGGGCAAGAAAAAAGAATGTTCCTGAACCGGAACATTCTTTTTGTGTTAAATCTTATATGTGTGGAATCTTATGCCTCGGAAATTGCTCCTACTGGGCACTGTGCTGCACATGCACCACAGTCGATACAAGCATCAGCGTTGATCTCGTATTTGCCATCTCCTTCAGAAATAGCGCTTACTGGACATTCTGCTTCGCAGCTTCCACATGAAATACAATCGTCTCCAATTACGTGTGCCATGGGTAATTACCTCCTTTTTAATAAATATGTTGAATAGACGTAGACATTTTCGTCTGCTACTATCATAATACAAAAAAATCAATTATACAAGCAGTATATTGTGAAAAAAATAATCAATAAGACATGTGAGAGAAATATTTAAGAAATTCTTTAAAAAAAAATTCAAGCTTTTTTCATGAATATGGTGTATAGTGTTTAAGTAGAAAATAAGATGCATGATAATTGTTAAGGGGATTGGTATTATGAAGAAAAGATGCAAGATGATCATCGCACTGCTTAGTGCAGCTATGGTGCTGACTGCATGTGCGCAAAATACATCAGACACAGATAGCAATAAGGCAAATGATACAAAGACGCAGGATACTTCAAAAGATGCGGCACAAGATGATACGGAGACAGAAAAGACGAAGGAATATCAGGCAAAGCTGGACATGATCGAACCTTCTGCATACAGAGATGCCAGCGGATTATCGCTTGAAGAAGGCGCTTATATTTCCATTATTGGAAAAGGGACAAATGACGATTTCTGGGTGCAGGTAAAAAAAGGTGCCGAGCAGGCAGGTAAAGATATCAATGAGCAGCTTGGCTACAAAGGGAAAAAAGCAGTCAAGGTCGTGTATAGCGGTCCATCTGATAAGGGGAATGTGGATGAGCAGGTTAATATTCTGGATGAGGAGTTATCCCGTTATCCGGCAGCTTTGGCAATTTCTATTGCAGACGCCAAAGCATGCGAAGTGCAGTTCGATCAAGCCGGTTGGAATGGGACACCAATTGTAACATTTGATTCAAGCAGTGATTATCCGGGAATCAGTGCATTTGTCTCAACAGATAACAGTGCAAGTGCAACAGAAGCAGCAAACCGACTGGCGGAGGCAATGGGGGAATCCGGAGAAGTCATGCTTTTTATGCAGGACTCGAAATCGCAGGTAGCCCAGACAAGGGAAAATGCATTTGTAAGCCAGATTCAGAGCACATATCCGAATATCACGATTGTAGAGACATACCATATGGATCAGATTGACACTTACAAAAACCAGATGATACAGGAGTTAGCAACGGACAAGCAGGCAGCGGATATTACGGAAGAGGAAGTGATTGATTATTTGTTTGAAAAACACCCGAATGTAAAGGGATGTTTTGCAAGTAACAGTGACGCTATGGAACTGGTGCTCGATGAGATGGAGAGAAAGAATGTATCACCATTCATAGTCGGATATGATGTGAATGATGATTCGATGGAAGCATTGAAAGCAGGAAAGATTGACGGACTTGTTGTACAGAATCCGTTCGGTATGGGGTATGCGGCAACGATTGCTTCTGCAAGAGCAGCGCTGAATATGGGAAATGAAGCATTTGTCAATACAGGATATGTGTGGGTAACAAAGCAGAATCTGAATGATGAAGCGGTTCAGAGTATCCTGAATTAAGAGGAAATGATATGATTACGAGTACGTCGAATGCGAAAGTCAAACGGCTGGTGAATTTAAAAAAGAAGAAAAAGCTCAGAGATGAAGAAGGTGTCTTCCTTGTAGAAGGTATCCGCATGTTCCGGGAAGTGCCAAAAGACCGTCTGGTGGAAGTCTATGCATCGGAAGAGTTCTGGAATCGGGAGCGTAAGGCTGTAGAACAGGTATTGGCAGGAACGAAAGTGCAGCCGGAGATTCTGGCAGATTTTGTTTTTGAATATGTGTCTGACACGAAGACGCCGCAGGGGATTCTTGGCCTGGTGCGTCAGAAACAATACAGCATCACTGAGATTGTGAAGGAAAAAGGTGGGGAATTACCACTTCTTCTTGTATTGGATCAGATCCAGGATCCTGGAAATCTGGGAACCATTGTACGGACAGCAGAGGGCGCAGGAGTGACGGGGATTGTAATGAGTCAGGACTGTGTAGATATGTACAATCCGAAGGTAGTCCGTTCTACGATGGGGGCGGCTTATCGTGTACCATTCTGCTATGTGGATGATCTGGCAGAGGAAGTAAAGCAGATGAAAGAAGCAGGAATCTGCACTTATGCGGCCCATTTGGAAGGGAAAAATTCCTACGATGAAGAAGATTATCGCAAAGCCAGTGCATTTCTGATAGGAAATGAAGGAAATGGTCTCCGTGATGAGGTGGCAGATCAGGCACAGGTGTATATCCGTATTCCGATGAAGGGACAGGTAGAGTCTCTGAATGCGGCAGTGGCTACGGCAATTCTGACATTCGAGGCAGCAAGACAGAGACGATAAGATAAATAAATGATGAGAAAAAAGCAACGAATGCCGAGAGGGATTCGTTGCTTTATTATGCAAAGTATAGTAATATGATACTAAGCCGTTAAGCTGGGATTTTCCTCAAAATGACATGGAAAATGATATGGAAAAGGACAGCTTTGGAAAGCATAGAGTGATAGAAGGATTTGTGTCAGTACTATGTGCTGTGAATTTTGAATGAAGGAGGGTCAGATTATGCAGACGACGGTTATCTGGTTAAGCTTATTTGTACTGTTTCTGGTTATCGAGATCATTACGATGGGGCTTACGACTATCTGGTTCGCAGGAGGAGCATTAGTTGCATTTCTTGTGGCAGTACTGGGGTTGGGACTAGGAGTGCAGATTATAATATTTGCAATTGTATCTTTGGCACTTCTGGCAGTGACAAGACCGCTTGCCATGAAGTACTTTAACCAGGAGAGACAAAAGACCGGAGCAGAGCTTCTGATCGGACAGAAAGCACTTGTAATTGAAGAGATTGACACACTTTCGTCAAAAGGACGTGTGGAGGTGCGCGGGCAGGAGTGGGCTGCGAAGACAGATGCCCCGGAAGGAAAGATCCCAAAGAATGCAATTGTAGTAGTTGAAGGTATTCAGGGAGTGAAACTGATTGTAAGTAATGGAGAGGAGACGAAGATATGATGGCAGCAGTAATGGGAACATTTTTAGTGATTATTTTAATTATTGTTATGGTATTACTGATTTCCTGTGTGAGGATCGTAAGACAGGCGCAGGCACTTGTGATTGAGAGACTGGGAGCATACCAGGCAACGTGGGGAACCGGACTTCACTTTAAACTTCCGATCGTGGATCGTGTTGCAAGAAGAGTGGATATGAAAGAGCAGGTTGTAGATTTTGCGCCACAGCCGGTTATCACAAAAGATAATGTAACAATGAGAATCGATACCGTTGTATTTTACCAGATTACAGATCCGAAGATGTTCTGTTATGGAGTGGCAAATCCGATCATGGCGATCGAGAACCTGACAGCGACAACTCTTCGTAATATTATCGGAGATCTGGAGCTGGATCAGACACTGACTTCCCGCGAAACGATTAATACGAAGATGCGGGCATCTCTGGATGTGGCAACAGATCCATGGGGAATCAAAGTGAACCGTGTAGAGCTTAAGAATATTATTCCTCCGGCAGCTATCCAAGATGCCATGGAAAAGCAGATGAAAGCAGAGCGCGAGAGACGTGAAGCAATCTTACGTGCAGAGGGAGAAAAAAAATCTACGATTCTTGTTGCAGAGGGACATAAAGAATCTGCAATTCTGGATGCTGAGGCTGAGAAGCAGGCTGCAATCTTACGTGCAGAGGCGCAGAAAGAGGCTATGATTCGTGAGGCAGAAGGTCAGGCTGAGGCAATTATGAAAGTACAGCAGGCAAATGCAGACGGTATCCGCTTCCTGAAAGAAGCAGGAGCAGACGAGGCAGTTCTTACAATGAAGAGCCTGGAAGCATTTGAAAAAGCTGCAGATGGAAAGGCTACAAAGATTATTATTCCATCTGAGATCCAGGGAATCGCAGGACTGGTGAAGAGCATCAAAGAAGTCGCAGTTGATGATACACAGAAATAATAAATATGACAGAATGACAGCAAGCCGGATAAGAGACGGCTTGTAAATATACAGAAAGAAGGACATAAGAGAGATGGATTTAAGGGGAAGAAATTTTCTGACACTGAAAGATTTTACACCAGAGGAGATCACATACATGCTGGATCTTGCGGCAGATCTCAAGGATAAGAAGAAAAAAGGTATTCCGGTCGATAAATACAGAGGCATGAATGTAGCGCTGATTTTTGAAAAGACAAGTACAAGAACACGTTGTGCATTTGAAGTGGCAGCACATGACATGGGCATGGGAACAACTTATCTTGATCCGACAGGATCACAGATCGGCAAGAAAGAAAGTATTGAAGACACAGCAAGAGTTCTCGGAAGAATGTTCGATGGAATTGAGTACCGTGGATTTGGTCAGGAGATTGTAGAAGACCTTGCAAAATATGCAGGAGTTCCAGTATGGAACGGACTGACAAATGAGTATCACCCGACACAGATGCTGGCAGATATGTTGACGATCCGTGAGCATTTCGGACATTTAAAAGGAATAAAACTGGTGTACATGGGTGATGCAAGATACAATATGGGTAACTCTCTTATGATCGCATGTGCGAAACTGGGAATGCATTTTGTAGCATGTACCTCTAAGAATTATTTCCCAAATGCAGAGCTTGTTGAAACTTGCCAGGGATATGCAAAGGAAAGCGGAGCAACCATCACTCTGACAGAAGATGTAGAGAGCGGAACAAAAGATGCAGATGTTATCTACACAGATGTATGGGTATCTATGGGAGAGCCTGACGAAGTCTGGGAGGAGCGTATCCGCGAGTTGTCACCATATAAAGTAACAAAGAAAGTTATGGAGAATGCAGGAGAGAAAGCAATCTTCCTTCACTGCCTGCCGGCATTCCATGATCTGAAGACAAAGATTGGCAAACAGATTTACGAGAAATATGGTCTGACAGATATGGAAGTTACAGACGAAGTATTCGAGTCTTCCCAGTCAAAAGTATTTGACGAGGCAGAGAACCGTATGCATACGATCAAAGCAGTTATGGTAGCGACACTCGGCGAGAGATAAGCATAAGATCAATGAAATGACAAGGCATTCGAGAAATGTCTGAATATAGAAAAAGATAAGAAGAGATAAAAGATGAAATCAGAAATATTACGCTTATTAAAAGAAAGTGATGATTACATCTCCGGGCAGCAGATGTGCGACAGATTCCATGTGTCCAGAACGGCTGTATGGAAAGCGATAGAACAATTAAAAAAAGAAGGTTACGAGATAGAGGCGGTGCGCAATAGAGGGTACCGCCTTCTCGAAAGTCCGGATATTATGTCAGAGGCGGAGATCCGAAGCCTTATGGATACAGAATGGGCAGGAAAGAATATCGTTTATTTTGATGAGATTGATTCTACGAATAATCGGGCAAAAGAGCTGGGTGAGAAAGACGGTGCTCATGGAACACTTTTTGTGGCAGATCGTCAGGTGGCTGGAAAAGGGAGAAGAGGCCGTGTGTGGGAATCCCCAAAAGGAATCAGCATTTATATGACAATTCTGCTCCGACCAGATCTGATACCGACAAAGGCACCGATGCTGACATTAGTTATGGCACAGAGTGTGGCAGAAGGTATCCGGGAAGTGACCGGCATGGAGACTGGAATCAAATGGCCGAACGATATTGTTATGAATAAAAAGAAAGTCTGCGGAATTTTGACAGAGATGAGCACGGAGATTGATTATATCAACTATGTGGTCATCGGTGTAGGAATCAATGTCAATCAGAAAGTATTTGACGAGGAACTGAAAGAGAAAGCCACCTCCCTTATGATTGAGACAGGGGCACCGGTAAAACGTTCCGCACTGATTGCAGCTGTCATGAAGCATTTTGAAATAAATTATGCACTTTTTATGGAAAATGGTGATTTGTCCGGATTACAGGAGAGTTATAATGAGATGCTTGTAAACCGGGGAAAAGAAGTACGGATTCTGGAGCCGGGAAATGAATATAATGCCCATGCATATGGAATCAACGAGACAGGAGAATTAATCGTACGCACACAAAAAGGCGAAGAAAAACATATATTTGCAGGAGAAGTATCTGTAAGAGGGATTTATGGGTACGTATAATCCCAGGACATAAGCTTGTGTGACGTGAGAAGCCTGACAGGATTTTGCCTGGTGTTACACGGCTTAGAAATTATAAAAAAGGAGTAGTTTATGTATCAGGATAAGGTCGTGCTTTGTGGCGCGAATTCATATGAAGAAAAATATTATCTGAACCCGGATTTTGACAGACTTCCGGATCATGTAAAGGATGAGCTGAAGATCATGTGCGTACTGTATGTAAATGATGTAGGCGGAATTCTGACACTCGTATTTGAAGAAGACGGAGAACTGTGTTTCGAAGTGACTTCCGAGGACTTTGATCCAACATTTGATGATATTGGAAGCCATCTGAAAATCAAGCAGATCCAGAGAGAAAAGCAGGATCTGTTAGAAGCACTGCAGTTGTATTACCGAGTATTTTTTCTGGGAGAGGAGATTGAATAGATGCTGTTAGTTATCGATGTTGGAAATACAAACATTACATTAGGAGTATTTAACGGTGAGAATTTGTCAGCAACATTTCGCATGACTACGAAGATACAGAGGACCTCTGATGAGTATGGAATTGCGCTAAATGAACTGATCTGGCATCAGGGATTTGAAAAGTCAGATATTGATGCCTGTATTGTAGCATCAGTTGTGCCGGACATTATGCATTCTCTTGGAAGTGCCATGATCAAATATTTCGGAATCAAGCCAATCGTAGTTTCCGCCGGAATCAAGACCGGGCTGAAGATAAAGACTGAAAATCCAAAACAGGTCGGAGCAGACCGTATTGTTGATGCAGTGGCAGCATATACACTTCACGGCGGACCAGTCATCGTGATTGATTATGGAACTGCTACAACTTACGATGTAGTAGGAGCGGATGGAACATTTGAGGCAGCAGTTATCGCTCCGGGAATCCGCACCTCTGCACAGGCAATGTGGAATCAGGCAGCAATGCTCCCGGCAGTCGAGATTAAGAAACCAGAATCAATTTTAGCAAAAGAGACCATTTCCTGTATGCAGGCCGGAATTGTATTCGGACAGATTGGGCAGACAGAGTATATCGTCAAGAAGATAAAAGAAGAGTCCGGATATGTAGATGCAAAAGTTGTAGCAAGCGGCGGTCTCGGTAAGATCATTACAAATGAGACAGATATCATCGACGTATACGATCCACAGCTTACATTAAAAGGATTACGGATGATTTACGAGAAGAATAAACGTTAAAATAATAACGGGGGGCGTAGTAAAATGCCAAAGTACTACGTCCCCAATTAGGAAAAGGGGTGTCCCTAATTAATTAAAGAGGTGTTTCAAATTGGAAATAGGAAATTTAAAATTAGAGAATCCGTACATTCTGGCTCCTATGGCAGGCGTGACAGACCTGCCTTTTCGTTTGCTCTGTAAAGAACAGGGGGCGGGGCTTTTATGTATGGAAATGATCAGTGCAAAAGCACTGCAATATAAGAACAAAAATACAAAAGTGCTACTTGCGATCCACCCGCAGGAGTATCCGGTATCATTACAGTTATTTGGTTCAGATCCTAAGATTATCAGCGAGCAGGCGAAGAGAATTGAAGACCTGCCGTTTCAGATTCTGGACATTAATATGGGGTGTCCGGTTCCAAAAGTCGTGAAGAATGGAGAGGGGTCTGCGCTCATGAAGAATCCGAAGCTGGTGTTTGAAATCGTATCACAGCTTGTGAAAGCGATTGAAAAACCAGTGACGGTTAAGATTCGAAAAGGTTTTGATGATGATCATATAAATGCGGTGGAAATCGCGAAGATTGCAGAGGAAGCTGGGGCATCAGCGGTTGCAGTTCATGGAAGAACAAGAGAACAGTATTATTCCGGCGAGGCGGATTGGGATATTATCCGTCAGGTGAAAGAGGCAGTGCATATTCCGGTTATTGGAAATGGAGATGTGACGTCTGCCGAAAAGGCAGCAAAAATGCGGAAGATCACAGGCTGTGACGGCGTGATGATAGGACGTGGTGTTCAGGGAAATCCATGGATTTTCCGAGAGCTGGCTGAGTATGACAGAACCGGAACAATTCCACCAAGACCGACACAAGAAGAAATTCGGAATATGATGCTTCGGCATGCAAGAATGCAGTTGGAATTCAAAGGAGAGTACCTTGGAATCCGGGAAATGCGTAAGCATGTGGCATGGTATGTAAAAGGAATGAAAGGTGCAGCGAAGTTCCGCGCACAGATCAATCAGGTAGAATCTTACGAAGAGCTGGAAGAATTGTTGAAGATGTTAATAAAATAGAAAGAATTTGTAATTGCAACATCATAAAAAGACTATAGACTGCGTATACTTTATCGTGCAAAATGATTGACAATAGTCGGCTGGTTTTGTATAATAATGAAATTGTGAAAGTATCTTTATTTTCAAGAAAGGGAGCAAAAGAATACCATGGAAGCAAAGAAGAAATTACTTACTTATGCAGGATTAAAAGCACTTGAAGAGGAGTTAGAGAATCTGAAAGTTGTTAAGCGTAAGGAAGTTGCTGCAAAGATAAAAGAAGCCAGAGAACAGGGAGATTTATCAGAAAATGCGGAGTATGATGCTGCAAAAGATGAGCAGCGTGATATTGAGGCTCGTATCGAGGAGCTGGAAGCAATTCTCAAGAACGCTGAAGTCGTTGTAGAAGATGAAGTTGATTTTGATAAGATTAACGTAGGATGTACAGTAAAGGCATATGACATCACATTTGACGAAGAAATCGAATTCAAATTGGTAGGTTCAACAGAGGCTAACAGTCTGGAAGGAAAGATTTCAAACGAGTCACCAGTTGGACATGCCCTGATCGGCAAGACGATTGGAGATGTTGTAGAAGTGGAGACACAGGCTGGAGTTATGCAGTACAAAGTACTGGATATTACACGTACAGTATAAGAAAAGGAAGAGAGGAGAATCGCAGTGGGAGATCAGCAGAAGAATACACAGGAACCTGACGTAAGTCAGCTTAGAAAGGTTCGTCGTGAGAAACTTGCAGATTTACAGGCAAACGGAAAGAATCCATTTGAGATCACAAAGTATGATGTGACTTGTCATGCAACAGATATTAAAGAAAATTTTGAGGAGATGGAAGGAAAACACGTATCCGTAGCAGGACGTGTGATGCAGAAGCGTGTTATGGGAAAAGCTTCTTTCTGTAACATTTTAGACCTCAGCGGAAATATTCAGTCTTATGTTGCAAGAGACAGTATCGGAGAAGAGTCATATAAGGATTTCAAGAAACTGGATATCGGAGATATCATCGGTATTGAAGGTGAAGTATTCAAGACTAAGACCGGTGAGATTTCTATCCATGCATCTGCAGTAAAACTTCTGTCTAAGAGTCTGCAGATTCTTCCAGAGAAGTTCCACGGACTGACAAACACAGATACACGTTACCGCCAGAGATATGTAGATCTGATTGTGAACCCGGAGGTTCGTGACACATTTATTAAACGTTCCAGAATTATCAGTGCAGTTCGCCGTTATCTGGACGGACAGGGATTTATGGAAGTTGAGACTCCGATGCTGGTTGCAAATGCCGGTGGAGCTGCAGCAAGACCTTTTGAGACTCATTTTAATGCACTGAATGAGGATTTGAAGCTTCGTATTTCTCTGGAACTTTACTTAAAAAGACTGATTGTTGGTGGACTTGAGAGAGTTTACGAAATTGGACGTGTATTCCGTAACGAAGGTCTTGACACAAGACACAATCCAGAATTCACTCTGATGGAGTTATATCAGGCATATACAGATTACAACGGAATGATGGATCTGACAGAGAATCTGTACCGTCACGTTGCACAGGAAGTACTTGGAACAACGAAGATTGTTTACAAGGGGATCGAGATGGATCTCGGAGAACCATTCGAGCGTATCACGATGGTAGACGCAGTTAAAAAATATGCCGGAGTTGACTGGAATGAAGTTGAGACTCTGGAGCAGGCAAGAGAACTTGCAAAAGAGCATAATTTAGAATTCGAAGAGAGACATAAGAAAGGCGATATCCTGAACCTCTTCTTCGAGGAGTATGTAGAGGAGCATTTGCTCCAGCCTACATTCGTTATGGATCACCCGGTAGAGATTTCTCCACTTACAAAGAAGAAACCGGAAAATCCAAACTATGTAGAGAGATTTGAGTTCTTTATGAATGGCTGGGAGATGGCAAATGCTTACTCTGAGTTAAATGATCCAATTGATCAGAGAGAGCGTTTCGCTGCACAGGAAGAGGCATTTGCTGCCGGAGATGAGGAAGCAAACCATACAGATGAAGACTTCCTGAATGCACTGGAGATTGGTATGCCGCCTACAGGAGGCATCGGATTCGGTATCGACCGTATGTGTATGCTTCTGACAGGAGCTGAGGCTATCCGTGATGTGCTTCTGTTCCCGACAATGAAGTCCTTACCGAACGACAAGTAAGAAAACCCCAGTATTTATGCGGGTTTCGGGACTTTCCAAACCGAATAAATTTACCTCTTTACACCAAATTTACACCAATCGGTGCTAAAAACGGTGCAGAGACTAAAAAATCGCATAATTTACGGAATGAATGGGCAGTCCCATAGTGGGATTGCCCATTTCTAATAAAGGATACATTCGTATCTGAGTGCAAAAGGAATGTTTATTATGGAATTAAGTGAAAAATTACAAGAGTTGAGGAAAGAAAAAGGACTCACGCAGGAAGAACTTGCGGAAGCGTTATTTGTGTCTCGCACTGCAATTTCTAAGTGGGAATCCGGCAGAGGAGTTCCCAATATCGAGTCATTAAAAGCAATTTCAAAGTTTTTTTCAGTGTCAATAGATGAGTTATTGTCCGGTGAAGAAATACTTAAAATTGCTGACGAGGATAATAAGCAAAAGGAAAAACATACAAGAGACTTAGTGTTTGGTTTACTCGATTGCAGTTTGATTATGTTTCTGTTTCTGCCTTTCTTTGGACAAAAGGGTGATGAGATTATAAAAGAGGTATCTTTACTTTCGCTGACAGGTACCCCGCAGTATATCAAAATACCGTATTTAATTATTGTATTTGGAATTGTACTTACAGGTGTTTTGCTTCTCGCTCTACAAAATTATGAAGCAGTGTTTTGGTTGAAACACAAACATCAAATATCCATTGTGTTAAGCACAGTTGCTACAATAGAATTTATGATAACACTTCAACCTTATGCAGCCTTTTTCACTTTTGTTTTCTTGGCGATAAAGTCTCTGATGCTGATAAAATGGCGATGATACGAAGCGTGTCGCCAATGTGACGGTGAAATTCTTTTCATTTTTATTCATTCCGCCTATATTGTAAACAGGCGAAAGCCAAATAATTATGGCAAAGGATTGATAAAAATGAAAAAAGAAAAAAGTCAAAAAGTATTGCTTTCAGGAATAGCAATGGTAGTGTTATTTATTTTGTGGACAGTGGCAATAAGCCTTATTGATGTTCAGCCCATCGGGCCACAAAACTCTTCTGTTGGATTTGCAACCTTGAACGGCTTTATCCACAGCCTGACAGGTGTGCATATGGCAATATATACCGTTACGGACTGGTTAGGACTGATACCGCTTTGCTTTATTTTGGGATTTGCGTTGCTTGGACTTATACAGCTTATTAAAAGAAAAAGCTTATTCAAGGTCGATTCCAGTATTTTGGTGTTGGGAGCATTCTATATTGTTGTAATGGCGGCATATTTGTTTTTTGAATTTTATGTTGTCAATTACCGCCCGGTATTGATTAACGGTTTTCTTGAAGCTTCGTATCCATCATCGACAACCTTGCTTGTTATGTGTGTTATGCCGACAGCTGTTATGCAGCTAAACAGTAGAATTAGAAATACAAAAATGAAAAGAGCATTTGCCTTTGCTTTAATTGCATTTACTGCTTTTATGGTAATTGGCAGGTTGATATCCGGTGTTCATTGGATTACTGATATTATTGGCGGGGCAATTTTAAGTGCGGGTTTAGTGATGATTTATTATAGTGTAACCACTCTTATTGCCCGACAGGAAAGATAAAATTCTAACTGAGGAATCACTTATTGACCTTGAGAGATATTTTCTCCCAAGGTCTTTCTTATTATTCGCAAACTACACCAATCCCGATTTTCTCAATATAATTGGGATAATCACAAAGGAAGGGGTGGTTGTACTATGACGGGCAGTTTAGCAAGCGTTCATCCGGAACTTATTCCTGAATGGTCAGAGAAGAACTTACCGCTAACGCCGGATAAGATAACCTTCGGTTCAAATAAAAGAGTGTGGTGGAAAGGTGCTTGCGGACACGAGTGGGAAACGAGCGTCAAAGCTCGTTCAAAGGGCGAGAAATGCCCGATATGCTCAGGAGCGAGAGTAATAGAGGGTATCAATGATTTAGCCACATTGAAGCCCCTGTTGGCTCAGGAGTGGTCTAAAAAGAACAAATTAAAGCCTACCGAGGTATCTGTCGCTTCTCATAAGAAGATTATTTGGAAATGTAAACACGGACACGAATGGGAAGCAAGCGTTAAAAGCAGAACGGTAAACGGCACAGGCTGTCCATACTGCTCACATAATAAAGTCCTTGCCGGATTCAATGACCTTGCTTCACAGTATCCCGATATTGCTGCTGAATGGTCTGACAGAAATCTTCCGTTGCTGCCTACAATGGTAACAGCCTTTGCAAACAGTAAGGCTTGGTGGAAATGCAAAGATTGCGGAAACGAGTGGTACACTCTTATTTCAACCCGTTCCGGTGGGAGCAGATGTCCGTATTGTAGCGGATATACATTGCTCAAAGGTTTTAATGACTTGGCGACTACGCACCCTGACCTTGCGGCTGAGTGGTCAGAAAGAAATTATCCCCTAATGCCTGATGAGGTAAACGCAAAATCAAGACACAATGTTTGGTGGAAGTGTAAGACCTGTGGCAATGAGTGGAAGTCCGTTATCAATGCTCGTGTAAAAGGAACAGTATGCCCGGTTTGTGCGGACAGGGCGGTTCTTGCAGGATACAATGATTTAGCCACAACGGACAGGAAACTGCTTGCTGAATGGGATTACGAAAAAAACTCTCTGCTCCCGACACAAGTGTCAAGAAAGTCAATGAAAAGTGTGTGGTGGAAATGTTCACTTGGACACTCTTGGAAAGCAAAAATCAGCGACAGAACAATTATCGGAGAAAAATGCACTGTGTGCGAAAACGAATATCGCTCCGTGTTCCCCGGCTTGGCTGTCGCCTATTACGCCAATCAAAAAGGACTAAAGGTACAGCTCGGTTCGGATAAACTATTGGGAATACCTCTTGAAACATACATTCCGTCAGAAAAGCTGGCGATAGAATTTACGAACGGCTCAGAACATATGGAGGTTCTCAAAAGCCACTTATTCAAGCAACGAAATATAAAACTCGTAAAACTCCCTTTTAAGACAACCGAAACGGAAGCGGAGTATGCCGACAGAGTAAAAGCAGTTTTCAAAAGCGTACATATCTTTATTTATTCTGATGTCGAAGCAGATGTTTCGGTAATCAGAGCAAAATTCAATGAATGGAGGAAGCGACTGTGAGAGAAGAAAAGTTCCATATCTATCTTAATGATGACGAATATAGCAGAGTAATACAAACACTTATCCGCTTAAAGAACAGTCTGATTTCACAAGGCAGATACACCGACGGAGTTGACGATGTTCTCTGCAAGGTGCTTTCAACCAAGAAAAGAAAGCTCAAAATCAAATATATCTGAACACGAAAAGAGACCGCCTACACGATGTAAGCGGTCTTTGCTAATTTAGAGTAAGTTCGACAAATTGGAATTGAACAAAATCGCTGCGCGATGGCCTGCCAAGGCTGTGGCATAGCGATTTTCTTTTTCCTATAACAAAACAGTGGAAAGTAAGTCCTAAAAGTAGTATTGTTAAGTCACCACAACGAAACAATCAAACAGGATTGACCTTCCCACTGCCTATGAAAAGAATACCACCCTTCCGCTTGGTTGGCAAGCGGTTTTATGACCCCAATGCACCTCCATATAAAGCAGTGTTTCGGATAACTACTGATTTTATATGGAGGATTTTATTATGTATGAAAAATATTTAGAACAGCTTGAGGAAGCCGGAAAAATCCGTAACCTCAAAGAACGTTCCATCAGCTGCTATAAAAACTATGTTTCTTACTTTCTGAAATATCAGAATAAGAATCCTGAAGAGCTTACCTGTCAGGATGTCAGGACTTTTTTGCTTGCGAAAAAAGAGGAAGGACTGAAAGCCACAACTCTGAATCTTTATAATTCTGCCATCCGTTTTTTCTATCGGAATGTCCTGCATATCCTTTGGGATGATATCACAGTTCCACGTATGATTCTGGAACATAAGCTTCCGACTATATTGACCGCCTCTGAAATCGACCGCCTGTTAGATGCTGTTGATGATATCAAATATAAGGCTATGTTCGCAGTCATGTATTCCTCCGGCATGAGAGTTTCTGAAGTAATCCACCTTCACTATGATGACATTTCCCGTTCTAATATGCAGATCCATGTCCGGGATACGAAAAACCGGATGGACCGCTATACTATTCTGTCCAGACGTTGTCTGGATATCCTTACACAATACTGGTTTGAGAAAGGACGTCCTCGTGGCATCCTGTTTCCAAATAAATTTACCGGTAATTACCTGACTGTCAGTACTCTGGAACAGGTAATGCGACGGGCAGTGGCTGATGCTGAACTTTCAAAGGCGGTAACCCCGCACTGTCTCCGCCATAGCTTTGCAACCCATCTGATGGAACAGGGCGTAGAACGGCAGAACATTCAGGCGCTGCTTGGACACCGTGACCCGAAATCTACGGAAGTTTATCTTCATGTCAGCAACAAATCCCTCATGGGCATTCAAAGCCCTTTTGACAGGAAAGAAGGTGCTGGCTATGAATAAACCCACCGTCCAGGATATTTTCCGACGTTTTTATCCAGCATACCTTGAAAAGTATTCTCCATCCCCGGAACAGGCAAAAGCTGTCCGGAACATCCTGAACTGCAAAACAGGAGCCTATGGTGCAAATATCAGTGTATGTGAAGACTGTGGTGCTGTCCAGATTCATTATAATTCCTGTCGTAACCGCTGTTGTCCCATGTGTCAGGCTATTCCAAAGGAAATGTGGATGGATGCTCGCAGAGAAGATGTACTTGATGCACCTTATTTCCATCTGGTGTTTACAGTCCCTGACATTCTGAATCCGGTCATTTACAGTAACCAGAAACTGTTATATGACACGCTGTATCATGCGGCTTCCGCTACTATTCAGGAACTGACATCCGACCCAAAGCACCTCGGGGCTTCTGTTGGTTATATCTGCATCCTGCATACATGGGGCTCAGAAATGAATTTTCATCCCCATATCCATACGATACTGCTTGGCGGCGGCCTGACACCGAAAAATGAGTGGAAAGACAATGGTACGGAGTTTTTTCTCCCCATATGGGCTATCTCCAAAGTCTTTCGTGGGAAATATATGGATGAACTGAAAAATCTCTGGAATACAGATCAGCTTGAGTTTCATGGAACAGCAGAAAAATACCGTAATCATTATGAATTCAAAGAACTTATAGATTCCTGTTATGACGCAGAATGGGTTCCTTACTGTAAGAAAACTTTTAACGGTGCACAATCTGTGATTGATTACCTTGGAAAGTATACCCATAGGATCGCTATCAGCAATCACCGCATCATCCATATGGATGATGAAAATGTTACTTTTTCCGTTAAGGATTACCGGAAAGAAGGACAATGGAAGGAACTGACCATTTCCGGCATTGAATTTATACGGCGTTTTCTGATGCATGTGCCACCCAGACGTTTTGTCAGGATCCGGCATTACGGACTTCTATGTTCCCGCAGCAAACACAAAAAACTCACTTTATGCCGGAATCTCCTTGGATGTAAAAAATATCTTTCAAAGCTCAGGGATAAAGAGATGCCGGAAATATTGAAACAGCTATACGGGATAAACATCTGTGTATGTAAATCCTGCGGCGGACATCTTGGGAAGCCCCAACTTCGAATGCCGCAAAGGTGTTAAAATACACTTTCGTTATATGTTTTTTAAGCCTCAAAATCCTGAGGTTTTATTGTTGTACCTATTTATCTGAAAACACTTGATTTCTGTAGCGTCTGCACAGGAAATCCTGTATAATTATGGATAAGAACAAAAGATTGAAAGTCCATAGGTAGCAACTACCCGGACGCTCACTTTGTTCAATTAGGTCAAATCGAAAATGGAGTAAACGAAGGGGCAGTTCACTGGAATGTCAAAACTGCTTTTTCGTTTACCCCATCATCGATTCTAACCTAAAGAATTTGTCAATACCTATTACCATAAAGATATTTATTTGAAATTCTCTTTTGTGTTTCCAAATATTTTGTAACGTTTTCATCATAATCAGGATAATTATAACCAAGTGAATCTGCCACTTTTTTAGATATTTTTTTGAACAAACATAGACACAAATCAAACGATTTCCACATTTCTTCATACGAACTCATTGAATATGTATTTAGTAAGTTATCCCACAATTCTTTTGAAATATGCTTATCTAAAAATTTATAGTTTTTACCCAAACTGAAATTAAATCCTTTTTCAGTACCGACATACCAACTAATCATCCTAAGAAGCTCATGACGTAATACTTCATTCATATGGTCTATTGCAAATAGTATTTCACCACGAAGTAAGCCCTTGGATACATATGTTGCAACATTCCAAAATTCGTTACAACAGTCATCAAACTTTCTTTCTGTTGGACACTTAATGTAATAATCTTCATCTGTGGGAACTATTTCTGTTTTAATCATATTATCTTTATCTAACATGATTTTTACAAGTTTATCGCGAGTAAGATACTCCTCAAGCATTGAAACAGGTAACAAAGTTAAATCAATCTTTACACCATCATCAAAAAGCATTATATAAGAAAATCCTTTTTCTTCTGGAGGAAATAATTCCATATCTTCAGGTTTTTGCATCATAATTCTGTTACCAAAAACACTAAGCCAGTCATCGCTTTTCAAAAATTCTCCCATATCTATAACAAAAAAAGTAATATCATAATCTTGAAGATTGTCTTTTGGTATATTAACATTAGTGCGAGACCCCTCAAGAGTTACAATTCTAATTCTCTCATCTTGAAAAGCAAAATTCAAAACTAAATCGTATATTTCT
The DNA here is from genome assembly GCF_000420885.1 of Dorea sp. AGR2135. NCBI lineage: Bacteria > Bacillati > Bacillota > Clostridia > Lachnospirales > Lachnospiraceae > Dorea > Dorea sp. AGR2135. The sequence goes on from NZ_ATVU01000006.1 coordinate 70,561, forward strand.
TTTTCAGTCCTCATTTCATTCACCTCAATAAAATTATATCACAAAAAAAAGATTGATTCTAACTGTTCTTATAATTTGATAACCGCATCAAGGCAGAGCGTAAGTGCATATTCGTATGCATTACCGCCCCAGTTTCTTTCGTCGTATTTGTCAACATCTGCAAGACTGTCTGCGGTATAAAGTATCATACCCCAGGTTGCCCCTCTGAAATCAGCACAGGCCGCCAGAGCAGAACATTCCATTTCTACAACTGCACAGCCTTCACTTTTGCGATAAGCCACCTTTTCTTTGGTTTCACGGAAAAATCCATCCGTTGACCAGGTTATAACCTCCTGATATTTCATACTATGCTCAAGAATGGTTTCTTCAATTGCTTTTCTTGCCTTCTCGCTGATTTCCACAAATCGAGAAGGGGGCGCATAGTGATAAGATGTTCCCTCATCACGCAGAGCCTTGTTTGGTACGAGGAATGTACTTTCGGGGAACTTTTCCAGAGCACCGCAACTACCTGCCGAGATTACCTCTCTTACACCATAACCAATCAGCCAATCAAGTATCTGTGTGGCTGCTGCCGCACCAACGGGTGCTTGACAAAGCACAATGTCCTCACCCTTGTATTTGGTGATGTAAATGGGATAATGCTTCGTTGCACTCTCAAAAGTGGATACCTGTTTGGTATCACTTTTACTGGCATATTCATCTATGTAAGCACCAAGAAATGCGAACACACATTTCTTGGGTAAGTTCAAACCAAGATTTTCATGAGTGGGATTAAGAACTGCTGTCTGCTCTGTATCAAACTCCAAAATCGGTATTTCGTTTTTAATAATAGCCATACTATCTCTCCGTCAAATTCAAATTTGTCTTTCTCTTAATTTCCTATTATACACCAAAATTATGAATATTTCTACCCGCCGTCTATTGACCTCAATTACGAGGGAAATAGGCGGCTTTTTTGTTTCTAAAAAAATATTTTCAAGAAATTTTTGAAAAAGGGGTGATTTTGGGTGTGCATTTTGACCCCCTTTGTCCAAATGAGTGAAGGGGTTAATTCCGAACCACGAAAAGGTCAGCCCATTCACTTGTATTTTGACAACTGAATAAATCATTCACTAAGACTTTAATTCTGATGATTTTAGCCACCTTATCGGGTACGCCGTGACTTCTGCATTGCAGAACAGCGAGAACTCCCGGTATAAGTAACAGGTTGCCCCTGTTACGGCGATGACAGTCAGAAGGATAATGATACTTCTCTACGGAGCTGGCGGAGTACCCGGCAGAGGTGAAATTCCTATGATACAGATTAGCAACCTGTTTCTTAGTGACTTCCCGTGAGCTTTATGCTCGGCAAGGGGTGTTGAGAACAAATATTGCCCGACCGGTTAGGAAATGAGCCGGTCAAGTACATAGCCATACTGCGATGGCTATGAATTTTACGAAAGGAGGACGCACAAAGTGTCGAACTGCAAAACGATTGCGATATGCAATCAAAAAGGCGGAGTTGGAAAGACGACCACTACGGTAAACCTCGGCGTCGGTCTTGCAATGCAGGGAAAGAAAGTGTTGCTCATAGACGCAGACCCACAGGGCGACTTAACCACTTGTCTCGGTTGGCAGGATATGGATAACTTGGGTATCACGCTTGCAACAAAACTCACAGATGTCATAAACGAAACGATGAATGACCCTACGGTCGGTATTCTGCACCACGACGAAGGTGTTGACCTTGTTCCGGCAAACCTTGAGCTTTCTGCGATGGAATTTAACCTTGTAAACGCAATGAGCAGAGAGACGGCATTGAGAAACTATCTCAGCGAAGTGAAGGACAAATACGACTATATCCTTATAGATTGTATGCCTTCCCTCGGAATGGTAACAATCAATGCTCTATCTGCGGCAGACAGCGTAATAATTCCTGTTCAGGCTCAGTATTTACCGGCTAAGGGTATGACGCAGCTTGTTCAGACCATTTCACGAGTAAAGAAGCGTATCAATCCGAGTTTGAAGATTGACGGTATGCTTCTCACTTTGGTGGATAGCCGTACCAACCTCGCCAAAAGCACGGTAGAAGCTCTGAGAGAGAACTTCGGTAATCAAATTAAGATGTATCGAACATATATCCCGATTGCCGTAAAAGCCGCAGAGACTTCTTCCAAAGGCAAGAGCATTTTTGCCTATGAACCCAACAGTACGGTGTCAAAGGCGTACACCGAATTTACAAAGGAGGTGTTAGCCGATGGCAGGAAGAAAGAGCGACTTCACTCTCACGAAGCTCGATGACTTATTCTCAACGCAGGAACAGAGAGATGAAGAAAAGCTTTCCAAAATCCGAGATATTCCCTTGACTGAGATTGACGATTTCCCCGACCACCCTTTTAAGGTGCGTGATGACGAGGATATGGCACAGCTCATAGAGAGTATCAAGGAACGAGGGGTAATCACTCCGGCAACGGTAAGGCAAAAAGAGGACGGCAGATACGAACTCATTTCAGGACACAGACGAAAGCGAGCTTGTGAGCTTGCCGGGTTTGATACGCTCCGCTGTGAAGTCGTTGACCTGAACCGAGACGAAGCCACGATTTTAATGGTTGAGAGCAACTATCAAAGGTCGCAGATACTTCCCTCGGAAAAAGCCTATGCCTACAAAATGCGTTTGGAAGCGATGAAAAGGCAAGCGGGCAGACCGAGCAAAGATAATTTAGTCCCAGTGGGACAAAATTTTTCAAGGGAAGAACTTGCAACTCAAAGTGGCGAAAGCCAAACGCAAATTCAGCGATATATTCGCCTTACAAACCTTGTTCCCGAACTTTTGGATTATGTTGACGAGGGACGAATTAAAATGCGACCGGCGGTTGAATTGTCCTTTCTCGATGAGGACAGTCAGCGTGATGTGGTTGATGAAATCGACCTGAACGATGCAACCCCGTCCCACGACCAAACAATCCGTATGCGAAAGTTCTTTGAGGAGGGCAAGCTCACAACCGAAGCAATCCAAGCGATTATGTCGGAGGAAAAACCAAACCAAAGGGAGAAAATTGTTTTGAGGGGCGACAGGGTTCGACAGCTTATCCCGAAGAACATTCCCATAAGCCAAACGGAGGATTTTGTGTGCAAGGCATTGGAGCATTACAACAAGTTTCTGCGAAGCAGAGCCGACCGTGACAGCCGATAGCCTTCCCCCTTTCTCACACTCTAACCCCTATATATACCGGCTATTAACCTGCTGAAAAATATACTCTATCTCCCTTGAGTATATCTATCTCAATAACATATAGCTGTCTATATAAGGGTTCGCACATTTAGAGCAAAAGCAAAATGTCTGCTACGATAAAAAGTTCAGCCAATCGCACCTTTGATGTTTTGACCGGTTTTGATTACGATTAAGGCAGAAAGGAGCGATGGATATGAAAAACAGGCTGATTCCTTGTGTTCTTGCCTGCCTGATGATTTTCCTCGTAGGTTGTACCGGTAACACAGCCAAAGAAGCTGCACAGGAGATTACGAAAACAGAGACTTCTTTTCCGGCTGGTAATACCGAAACAAATTCTCAGGAAGATACGGCAGAAGAACCGGAAAGCACGGCAGTTCAGGAAGAAACACCGATTACGGCAGAAGAAAGCCAATCAACCGCTGAGAGTCAGACGGTTACGACGGTTCAGACAAAACCGGCGGAAGATAAAACGGCTGAAACTCCTGTAACTGAAAAGCCAAAGGCAGAGCCACCAAAGCAGACAACCACGCAGGCTGAAACCGAAAAACAACCGGAGCAGCCAAAAGAACAGACAACTGCCGAACAAAAGCCGGTTGAAAAACCGACGGAGAAGCCGGCAGAACCGAAACCGACAGAGCCGCCTAAGCAGACATTTGATGTCAGCCCTTATGTGAGTTACGCAAAAGAGTATGCGGTAAGCATAGGGCTTTCTCTTGACAGCACGGCGACAGAATGTTGGGACAATCCCATATCCGCAAATCCTAACCGTAGCGGTATCAAATCTGATATTGAAAGCAGGCTTAACCGATACAAGAACAGCGAGGGTTTTACCGCTGTGTGGATATGGACAGAAAAGCTATCCGATACGGAGTACAACATCTATATCGGCTACTGTTAAAACAAAATAAATTCTAAGAGGACGCACTGAGTAAAATCGGTGCGTTTTTGCATTTCAAGGAGGAAAACGCAATGGTTAAAACAAAATTCAAGAAAGCCGTCTCGCTTATGTTGGCGGCGGTTATGAGCCTTACTGCTTTTATGGGCATTGGGGCAACGACAGCCTTTGCAGCCGTAGGCGAAAAAGCCGATGTGTACCTCGTCGATTATCCCCGAAGCGGAGATACCAATAACAACGGCGAATGGGGACACGGCAATCTCAACTATATGAACGGTTGGAGAGGCTTGTCCACGAAATATACGGGACTTCGTGCAATGGGTTCGTATTCGGGCAATATCGCCTACTGTATCGAGCCGGGTACAGGTCAGCGGACTGGAGATACTCTCACCGAAAAGGACGAGAACTTCTTCAGCAACATCAGTCCGAACGGTACGATTTCCGGCGATGATATTCGCCTGCTTATCGGTCGTATCTTGCAGTACGGCTACCGTGGAGGAATTTCGACAAGCTGGAAGTCGCAGAATGAAAGCGACGCAAACTGTATCGCCCACGCTTATGCCACTCAGATTTTGATTTGGGAAACGATTGTCGGCGAAAGAGACGCAGGCTTTAATCACGTTTCTACCGGCGGGTACAATGCCGTGCTTGAATGTGTAAGCTCCGCACACCCACTCCGCAGTAAAATCTTGTCTTACTACAACAGTATGGTAACAAGCGTTCAGAATCACACCAAAGTACCGAGCTTCTGCACAAGGTCAAGCGGTTCTGCAAAAAGTACCGGGCGAAGCGGCAACTACTCCACCAATTATCAGATTAGCGGTCGAGAGCTTCTTACCCCCGATGAGGTTCGTATGCTTGATAACCAATATGCAATTCTGTTTATTCGTGGAGAACGCCCCGTTATGGACTTCAAGTATGACATCTTGAAGCACCCGAATGTGGCACTTACAACCGATGGAAAGGCTTCTGCCTATAAGCACGGTGAAGTTACCATCAAGCACTCATCAATTTCCGTTCTTTCTATTGACCCGGAAGAACTTCCGGAGGAAAGCTACGGAGAAACCAATTACGAGCTTCTGTCCGATGAGGATTTTGAAGTAAATAAAAACTTATATTAACGGAGGAAAACACAATGAACATTTTTAAGAAGAACAACGAAAAGAAAACCACTCAGAAGCTGCCTATGACCGGCAAGGCTCAGAAAGGCTTCCGTGCTTACTGCGGCGTAGTCGCAGCAGCAACTCTTGTCTGCGGCATGAGCGTTACCGCTTTTGCCGCCAGCGACCCGATTGCCGTGGTCAACAACCTGTCTGATTTCATCTTCGGACTTATCCGTGCCATCGGTCTTATCCTGCTTGGCTTCGGTATCGTTCAGGTCGGTCTCTCTTTGAAGTCTCACGACCCGTCTCAGAGAGCCAACGGTTTTTTGACTCTTGCAGGCGGTATCATCATTACCTTTGCAAAGGAAATCCTGACCCTTATTACCGGTTAATAGAACACAGTTATCAAACGGGGCATACCTGGCATTTCAGGTATGCCCCTAATCTTAAAGGAGGTGCAAACAGATGAGCGATAACTGGGTAGTTCAGAACCTCGAAAATGCCCTTGAAACTTGGAACAGCAAGCTGTCGGAAATATGGCAGCTCTTAACCACTTCGCCGCAACAGTTCAAAGGCGGCAGTATTTGGTCTGTAATGGTGAATATCAACGGGGCGGTTCAGGCTATCGGTCTTGCCCTGCTTGTTCTGTTTTTTGTTGTCGGTGTGGTTCGCACCTGCGGAAGCTTTACCGATGTAAAGAAACCGGAACACGCATTAAAGCTGTTTATCCGCTTTGCCATTGCCAAAGGTGTGATTACCTACGGGCTGGAGCTTATGCTTGCCCTGTTCGACATCGTACAAGGTACGATTTCAACCATTATGACATCTGCTGGGTTCGGTACGCCAAATCAAACAACCTTACCTGCTGAAATGGTAACAACCATTGAAAGCTGCGGATTTTTTGAAAGTATCCCATTGTGGGCGGTTACTCTTATCGGCGGACTTTTTATAACAGTCTTGTCGTTCATTATGATAATGACGGTGTACGGACGATTTTTCAAGCTGTATATGTACACGGCTCTCGCTCCGATACCGCTTTCCACTTTTGCCGGAGAACCGTCGCAGAATGTGGGTAAGAGCTTTATAAAGAGCTACTGTGCCGTTTTGCTTGAGGGAGCAGTAATTGTACTTGCTTGTATCATATTCTCCCTATTTGCTTCTACGCCGCCGGTAGTGAACCCTGACGCAGCAGCCGTTACTCAGGTATGGGCATATATCGGAGAACTGGTATTCAATATGCTTGTGCTTGTCGGTGCGGTTAAGATGAGCGACCGAATTATCCGTGAAATGATGGGCTTATAACGGGAGGTTCTCTGATGAAGAAAAATAAGAAAAATAACGATAGATGGCAGGGCTATACGCCTGCCGACTGCGACTGCAAATATTGTGTGTATTACGGAGGAAAGAAAAACAGCAATGTAATTTGCCTTGCGGACACCTGCGTCTGCTCTGATGAAATCCGTCACGCAAGAGCTTCAAGTTCACGGATATTAACTATGCCGTAGCGAGCCGTGAGGATAAGGAAGCGATGTTCCTTGAATATTCCGAGCTTCTCAACTCTCTTGACAGCGGAGCTACTACAAAGCTGACCATCAATAACAGACGGCTTAACCGTTTGGATTTTGAGAAAACCATTCTTATCCCCGAAACCGGCGATGAGCTTGATGTTTACCGAGAGGAATATAACAAAATGCTTCTCGACAAGGCGACCGGTGCAAATGCAATCGTTCAGGATAAGTATGTTACTATCTCCATTAACAAAAAGAGCGTGGAGGACGCAAGAACCTATTTTGCCCGTGTCGGTGCTGACCTTATTGCCCACTTTGCAAGACTCGGAAGCAAATGTGTGGAGCTTGAAACCGATGAGAGGCTGAGAATTGTCCACGATTTCTTCCGTGTCGGTGAGGAAACCGCCTACCACTTCAATATTAAGGAAACGAGAAAAAAGGGACACGATTTCAAGGATTATGTTTGCCCGGATACAATGGAATTTGAAAAGGACTACTTCAAAATGGGAAACCGTTACGGGAGAGTCCTTTTTCTTCGTGAGTACGCTTCCTATATCAAGGACAGTATGGTAGCCGAGCTTACCGACCTGAACCGCAACCTGATGATGTCCATTGACATTGTACCCGTTCCGACCGACGAAGCGGTGAGAGAAGCAGAGAGCAGACTGCTCGGTGTTGAGACGAACATTACCAACTGGCAGAGAAAGCAGAATCAGAACAACAACTTTTCCGCCACCGTTCCGTATGATATGGAACAGCAGAAAAAGGAAATGAAGGAGTTCCTTGATGACCTCACCACTCGTGATCAGCGAATGATGTTCGCTGTACTCACTATGGTTCATACTGCGGACTCCAAAGAACAGCTTGATAACGACACCGAAGCTTTGCTTACGACTGCAAGAAAGCATTTGTGCCAGTTTGCCGTTCTCAAGTATCAGCAGATGGACGGACTGAATACGGCTATGCCGTTCGGAACACGCAAGATTGACGCATTCAGAACCCTTACCACAGAAAGCCTTGCGGTATTTATCCCATTCAGAGTTCAGGACATTTACCACGAAAACGGAATTTACTACGGTCAGAATGTCATCAGTAAAAATATGATTATTGCCGACCGCAGACAGCTACTCAACGGCAACTCTTTTATTCTCGGCGTATCCGGCGGCGGTAAATCCTTTGCGGCAAAGGGAGAGATTGAAAACATCATTCTTTCCTCCAATGCAGATGTTATTATCATCGACCCCGAGCGAGAGTATTCGCAGCTTGTAAAGGCTCTCGGCGGCGAAATCATCAATATTTCCGCTACTTCTCCGAGCCATATCAATGCAATGGATATGAACAAGGAATACGGCGACGGAGCAAATCCGGTTATCCTGAAATCCGAGTTCATTATGTCCCTTTGCGAACAGCTTATCGGCGGCACAAACCTCGGAGCAAAGCAGAAATCTATCATCGACCGTTGTACGGCGAGCGTTTACCGAGACTATCAGCAGAGAGGATATACCGGTACTGTTCCTACTTTGCAGGACTTCCGTGCGGAACTTTTGAAACAGGACGAGCCGGAAGCAAAGGAAATCGCCCTTGCTATCGAGCTGTTTACACACGGTTCTTTGAATACTTTTGCAAAGCCGACCAATGTTGATACGGATAACCGACTTATCTGTTATGACATTCTTGACCTCGGCAAGCAGCTTATGCCTATCGGTATGCTTGTTGTCCTCGACTCTATCCTAAACCGTATCACACAGAACCGTGCTAAGGGTAAGCAGACTTTCATCTTCATTGATGAAATCTACCTCCTTTTCCAGCACGAGTACAGTGCAAACTTCCTCTTTACCCTTTGGAAGCGTGTAAGAAAGTACGGAGCTTATGCCACCGGTATTACACAGAATGTGGACGACCTTTTGCAGAGCCATACGGCAAGAACTATGCTTGCAAACAGCGAGTTTTTGATTATGCTCAATCAGGCGTCAACCGACAGAATTGAGCTTGCCAAGCTCCTTAACATTTCCGACCTCCAGCTTTCGTATATCACGAATGTTGACGCAGGACACGGACTGATTAAGGTCGGCAGTTCGCTTGTGCCGTTTGCAAACAAATTCCCGAAGAATACGAAGCTGTATAAGCTGATGACAACCAAACCGGGCGAGGGTGCATAACCCTTGCCCTATTCTGTAAATGAGAAAGGAAACACCTATGAAAAACAAAATCTATATTGCCATAATCTGTGCTTTCAGCATTGTATTTGCCGTCAGTTCAGGTTTTCTCATCAAGCACTATTACGACTCTGCAAGGCAGGCGGAGATGTACGACAATCTGATTGAGGTTGTGGAGACCGAGCCTGAAGAAACCCAAGAGCCGATGAACTACTCCGAAGAAAAGACTTTTATCCCGGAGTATCAGGAGCTTTATCTGCAAAACAACGATATGGTCGGCTGGATTAAGGTTGAGGACACAAAAATCAATTATCCGGTTATGCAGTCAAAGGATAACCCGAACTTCTATCTGAAGCACGGCTTTGATAAGGCATACACCGACTACGGATGTCCTTATGTTCAGGAAAACTGCGATATGGAACTGCCAAGCGACAATATCATTATCTACGGTCATCATATGAACGACGGCTCTATGTTCGCCGGTCTTATGAAATTCAAGGACAAGAGTTTTTGGGAAAAGCACAAAACAGTATCCTTTGATACACTGACCGACAGACAGACCTATGAAGTAATTGCCGTATTCAAAACCGTGGTTTATACGGACAGTCCTGAAAGCTTCAAATACTATCAGTTCATCAATGCGGAAACCGACGATGATTTCACAGCCTATGTTGAGAGGTGCAAGGAACTGTCGCTTTACGATACGGGCGTAACCGCCGAATACGGCGACAAGCTCCTGACCCTTTCCACCTGTGAGTATTCCCGGACAAACGGCAGACTTGTTGTAGTGGCAAAACTCATTAACGAATAACGCAATAGGTGGTTCAGCCTGCATAGGAAGGAGGGATTGTATGGCTGATATTAAAACGAAAGACAATGCAAAAGGTACAATACGAACCATAGATAAGGCTGCCGTTGCAACCCAACGAATGAAGCAGGCGTATATCGCAACCAAAGAAAAGGCGGAGCGGTCGGTAAATGCCAACAGCAGTTCTGCCGAGGAATACGCTTCCGATAAGCTGGAAAGCGGTATTGACGAGGTAGTTCACGATGGTGCCTATGCGTTTGACAAGGCGGGACGAAAGGGACTTGAAACCACAAAAGAAAATATCCGCACCGCAAAGGACGGTATTCAGCGTTTCAAGCAACAGCGAGCCGAGCAGTCTTTACGAAAACAGGCTTCGCATAACACAAGCTCTGCGATTAAGACTGTCGATAAGGCGGAAAAGACCATAAAGCAGTCTGTCACTTCCTCCGGAAAGAAAACCATTAAGTTTGCCGGAAAAGAAGCAACCAAAACCGCACAGAAATCAGTTAAGACGGCTGAACAGACTGCAAAGACAGCGATAAAAACAAGTCAGCAAGCGGCGAAGGCGGCACAGAAAACAGCTCAGGCGACAGTTAAGGCTTCGCAGAAAGCGGCACAGGCGGCAAAAGCTACCGCCAAAGCAACAGCCTCTACGATTAAAGCCGCAGCCAAAGCCACCGTTGCCGCAGTAAAAGCAATCATAGCGGCGGTAAAAGGTCTTATTGCCGCTATCGCTGCCGGCGGCTGGGTTGCGGTGGTAGTAATTATTGTTCTATGCCTTGTAGCTCTGATTGCGGGTTCTGTGTTCGGTATCTTCTTTTCAGGAGAGGATTCCGGCACAGGAATGTCAATGCAGACAGTCGTTCAGGAAATCAATCAAGAATATGATGACCGATTGGAACAAGAAAAGAACTCTGTAAGCTATGATGTGCTTGAAATGAGCGGAAGCAGAGCTGTGTGGAAAGAAGTTCTTGCGGTCTATTCCGTTAAAGTAAATACCGACCCCGATAATCCGATGGAGGTTGCTACGGTTGATGAAACCAAGAAGCAGCTACTGTCGGATATTTTTTGGGAGATGAACGATATTTCTTCCAGAACGGAATCGAAAACCCACACCGAAATCGAAGAAAGCGACGACGGACACGGCAACATCGTACAGACCGAAACCACAGTAACAGAAACTTTCCTGTATATCACGGTATCGCACAAGACCGTTGATGAAATGGCGGCTATGTACGGCTTTAATCAGGAGCAGAAAGAGTATCTTGCCGAGCTGCTAAAGGACGAAAACAATAAACTATGGTCTCAGGTGCTTTACGGTATCGGATACAGCGACGACCAAATCGTAACGGTTGCTCTGTCTCAGGTAGGTAATGTAGGCGGTCAGCCTTACTGGTCTTGGTACGGATTTGACTCCCGTGTAGAGTGGTGTGCCTGCTTCGTTTCTTGGTGTGCCAACGAGTGCGGATATATCGACGCCGGTATTATTCCGAAGTTTGCCGGCTGTGTAAACGGCGTTCAATGGTTCAGAGACCGAGGACAATGGGCAGACGGTTCGTATGAACCTTCGCCCGGTACAATCATCTTCTTTGACTGGGAGGGCGACGGTGTGACAGACCACACCGGTATCGTTCAGAAATGCGAGAACGGTACAGTCTATACCGTTGAGGGCAACTCAGGCGACACTTGCAGAACCAAAACATACACGGTTGGTAGCTCAGTTATCTACGGATACGGTATTCCGGCATATTAAAAAAAGATGGCTGCTCGTTTGAGTAGCCATCAAGTACATTATTCAAAATCGTTGTTGGGCATCATATTTAACGGATTTTGCTTCATAAATTTGATACCTCATTTTTTTGATTATTTGATGTGTCCATATTATCCAGCCCTATACGATGGGCTGTTATCAAATTGTTATCGGTGGTGATAACGGGGGGTAGCAGGGTTGTTGTTTTCTCTGGTGGTTTACAACTACATTTTACCACGAAAGGCAGGGAAATGCAATAACCATCCTTGCTGTGGCGTATCAAGGAATCTTACTGAACATATGGCGCACCTTATCCAAACGGCTGTTTGGACGACGGGGCTGGATGACTGGCTTGCCGACAGCGGCCTGATACCCTTTCAGTTCTGTAAGGCATACGCTCTGCCCGTTGGTGTAAAAGGCCAGATCAGTACGGTATGCCTGTATACAGCGGGCGGGAATCTCGCCAGTAAAGACAACTTCATCCTTTTTTACCTGGACCGTTTCGATGGTGGCACAGTATTTCGGTGCATCATGATAAGCCCTGGAAAGATATTCCCGGGGCGCATAGAGGGTGAAGGAGAGATAAGGTTCCAGCAGTTGCGTCCCTGATTCCTTCAATGCCTGTTCCAATACAATCGGGGCCAATGAGCGGAAGTCCGCCGGCGTGCTGACCGGACTGTAATAAAGCCCGTATTCAAAGCAAATCTTACAGTCCGTTACGTTCCAGCCGAACAAGCCCTGCTCCAGCCCGTAACGGATACCATCCCTGACAGCGTTTTGAAAACTCTGGTTCAAGTATCCCAGCGAAACCCGGCTCTCGTATTGTACACCGGAGCCAAGCGGGAGTGGTGTAACAGACAGTCCGATGGATGCCCAAAACGGGTTGGGCGGCACCTCGATATGGATGGTGTGGCTGGCTGCTTTGAGCGGCCGCTCCATATAAATGACGGTGGGTTCCTTCACTGCTGTTTCAATCTTGTATTTTTCCGTCAGCAAAGCGGAAACAACCTCCAACTGCACCCGGCCCAAAAAAGAAAGAATGATCTCATGGGTGATGGAATCCACCTCGCAGCGCAAAAGCGGGTCAGTATCCGCAAGTTGCGTAAGAGCGTCCAGCAACCGGTCTCTTTGCTCTGCCGTTTTTGGCGTAATCGTCGTCCGCAGCATAGGGAAGGGAACATCACTCCACATTTCACGAGGAAGTTGGGTTTTGTCCCCCAATATATCGTTTAATCTCACGCTGTCGCTGGGAAGGATAACAATTTCACCCGGATAAGCGGTGTCTGTCCGAACAATTTCCCCTTTGGATGGAATACGCATCTCTGTGATTTTCAGCTTTTCTCTCCCGGCCAGGGCCACCGTATCCCGCAGACGCAGCGTTCCGCTGTATAGCCGTAGATAGACACGCCGCTGGCCGCAATCTGTATACTCCACCTTGAAAACGCTGCCGCATAGGGCGGCGCTCCCCTGTTCCCCAATCGGTTGGAACAGCCCTGTCACCGCATCCATCAACGGTTGAATGCCAAGGCCCTTTTTGGCGCTGCCATAATAGACCGGGAACAGGGAGGCGTCTTGAACCCGCCGCTGTTCCTCCCGCACAAGTTTTTCCCGGCTGATTGGTTCTCCTGCGATATACTTTTCCAATAATTTATCGTTATTTTCGATGACCGCATCCCATGCTTCTATGTCGGTATTTTCCTCCAGGACTATTTCCGGGGACAGCGACACCGTCTGCTTGATGATAATATCGGCGGAGAGCTTATCCCGAACAGACTGAACCACGCTCTGCAAATCAACGCCAGCCTGGTCGATCTTGTTGATAAAGATAACGGTGGGAATGTTCATTTTCCGCAGGGCATGGAACAGAATACGGGTCTGGGCCTGCACGCCATCTTTAGCGGAGATCACCAAGATGGCCCCATCTAAAACAGCCAAAGAGCGGTACACCTCCGCCAAAAAATCCATGTGGCCGGGCGTATCCACAATGTTGACTTTACATCTGTGCCACTGGAAGGAAGTGACTGCCGCTTGAATGGTAATCCCACGCTGCCGCTCCAAAAACATGGTGTCCGTCCTCGTTGTCCCTTTTTCGACGCTCCCCGGTTCTGAAATGGCTCCGCTGGCATATAGCAGGCTCTCCGTCAAGGTCGTCTTTCCAGCGTCTACATGGGCAAGAATTCCAATATTGATTATTTTCATGTGATTGTCCTCCCTTTACTGCCCCGAAGGGCATAAAAATCCCCAGCAGTAAAATACTTTTACCACTGGGGATGATAATTTGCGGACATACACATATACAGCATACACCTGTTTGTGAGTGCTGTTTTTGGGGATATGTCAAAATTGATAAGGCAAAAGTATTCTTAAATTGGGTACAAAAAACTAAGCCCCTACAAAAGGGACTATCATAATCCTTTGTTCCCACTATTTGATTATAGTTTTATTTAAGAATACCTTGCCGCATATTTTTTACTCCTTTTCTGGAATTGAATTATTATATCACAATTATATCACATCAGTTTTAGGAAAACAAGTATCTAAAAGAAATTTTTCTTCCCCTTATATGTAACAATCATACCGGCTTCCTAACGTTCAGAATGGTTTCTACTGTCTGCTGCGGTGTTTGGTTGGAATTGTCCAGCCAAAAGCCGATCCGTGGTGTTGTCTGCATTTTACTAAATACAAATTCAATGTATACAGAAAGAAATATATAAGGAGTGGGAGGGATTCCGCCGTAGTCGGCATTGTAGGAAAATCCAAAAGTTTAGATTTTCTCAAAATGCTTATCTTTTGGTCTTTGGTTCGGAATAGTGTAGTGCTGGCGGTCTATCTATTGTTTTCGGTTGCTTGCTTCTTTACCGTACATGAGCATTACTGCCGGGTACAAAGCGTTTCGGTGAATTAAAAAAATCAATCGGCAGCGTTTCTCAAAAGGTTTTGACTGCTCAGCTTCGTGATATGGAAGAAAACGGACTCGTTAATCGAAAAGTGTATGCTGAAGTTCCGCCGAGAGTAGAATACTCTCTGACAGAATTGGGACAAAGCTTGAAACCTATTCTCGACGCTATGTGGAGTTGGGGCGAAGATTATAAAGAAAAATGTAATAAATAACGAAAAGACCGTCAAATCTCAACATTCGAGACTTGACGGTCTTACATTTTGTGATTGTATTTAAGAAAATCGTTTTGGTGTTCCTGTTTGCGAAGTTGATAGCCCTGTGCAATCAGCGTATCCACTTTCAGAGCAATCAGGTTTATGTCAGAACACATTGCCCGTGCAATCTGCTGAATGTCATAGCCGTTTTCAATGTATTCCAAAATGGTGTCGTCCGGGAGCGAAGCCTGAGAAGCGAAGATATTTGCTTCATACTCCATACGGTTCTCTCTCATATCAAAGATGTTGAACTCTTTGAACCCGCCGACAGCAACCGCTTCTTGCCTGTGGAGAACATCGTGTCCGATTTCGTGCCATAGCACTATCTGCTCCACGACCGGGTGCATACCGTTTTTAAGAAAAACAAAGCGGTTCTTCAGAATAACTTTATATGCTCCACGCTGCTTGTCAAAATTTCGGTAGATTATATTGATACCAAGCTCTTTTGCGACCTTGTATGGGTCACGAGTACCGCAGCGGTCAATGAGCTTGTTTACGATTTTCACAATCTCAGCCGTAGTGTAATACCCCAATCCGGCTCACCTCCCATATTATAGTATATCGGATATTAACCCTATAATAAATTATAAACTATTATATGTCCCATATATTGGACTTAGTTCACTTCGAGGATTACTCGTCTTTGCGGTATTTCTTCGGGGTGTATTTTTTATTGTTTTTCTTTGCAATAAGATAGGCTTCCTGAATGGCGTCAACCATTTCACGCATATCCTCGTCAGCCATTTCGCCGCCGGCAAACAGACCGGTAACTTCTGCAAGCAACTCCTGAGCCTGTCTTGCTCCTCTGCGTCCGTACTTATCCTCTACATCGGCGATGAAAGCGTCGTCCTCAGACAGCAGATAATTCACATTTACATTTAAGGATTCTGCCAGCTTCTTATATCTTTCCATTCCTCTCGGACGGGATTTATCATTTTCATAAGAACCAATTATGCGTCGGGTTACGCCGATTTTAGCTGCCAACTCATCTTGACTCATACCAAGCTTTGTTCTTTCAGCCTTGACTTTTTCACCGAATGTCATTGTGATTTCACTCCTTAAAAGAATATTTACAGTTGAACTACCCATTTGCTCTTGACAAGTACAGTTGAAGTGTATATAATATGAATTGGGAAGTTGAACTACACATAGTGTACACCAAACTACCCAAAATGTCAAGGGGGTTCTAAAAATGTTACGAAGCATACTTCATTGTGATATGAATAACTTCTATGCCAGCGTCGAATGTATGCTCGACCCCGCATTGAAGAAATATCCGATTGCTGTCTGCGGCTCTGTGGAGGAACGACACGGTATCGTGCTTGCAAAGAACTACAAAGCAAAGGCTTTTGATGTGAAAACCGGGGACGCAGTATGGCAGGCTAAACAGAAGTGCAAGGACTTGGTTGTAGTGCCGCCCCATTATGAGGAGTATATCAAATACTCAAAGCTTGCGAGAAGCGTTTATGAGCGATATACCGACCAAGTTGAACCGTATGGTATGGACGAGTGTTGGCTGGATATTAGCGGGACAGAAAGCCTTTTCGGTTCGCCGGAAAAGGTGGCAAATGAAATTCGTGAAACGATGAAGTTTGAACTCGGCTTGACGATTTCTGTGGGTGTTTCCTTTAATAAGATATTTGCGAAGCTCGGCTCGGATATGAAGAAACCGGACGCAGTAACCGTTATACCAAAGGATACATTCAAAGAAAAGATTTGGGGACTTCCTGCCGCTGACCTGCTCGGTGTAGGACTTATATCATGGGTAACCCACCATTTGTAGGAACTAAAAATATGAACACTGAGCAGAAAAAGGATGCAAAATTAGTTTTATCAGATTGGAAAAACTATGGAACCTTGGACTACGTTTCTTGCTGGTATAAGAAAGCCGCAGATTTTATTAATAATACGTTGATACATTGTGCCTATGTTTCTACCAATTCAATATGTCAGGGTGAACAAGTTGCAAATTTATGGGAACCGCTTTTTAAAGCAGGTGTGAAAATTGATTTTGCACATAGAACTTTTCAGTGGGATAGCGAAGCTAGTTTAAAGGCACATGTACATTGTGTAATAGTCGGATTTAGCCAGGTGGGTGGAAATGTAAAGAAAATATTCTCTGATGGAAGAATGACATTAGCAAAAAATATAAATCCATATCTTGTTGATGCGGATAATGTTTTCATTGTAAGTAGAAAAACGCCAATTTCTGATGTACCTAAAATGTATATTGGCTGTGAGATGAAAGACGATGGAAACTATGTTATGACGGAAGATGAAAAAAATATATTTCTACAAAATGAGCCGCAGGCGGAAAAATATATACATCCTTATATGATGGGAAAAGATTTTATTGCGAGAAAATCGAGATATTGCCTTTGGCTGAAAGATATATTGCCATCGGAGTTAAAAAAATATCCTAAAATTATGGAACGTGTAAAGAACGTTCGTGAATTTCGATTAAGTTGTCCAAGTCCTGATACTAATCATTATGCTGACAAGCCGACATTTCCAGTTCGACTCCGATATTATAGCGAAGACAGAATAAATCCGGCGTTAGCATTACCGAAAGTATCTTCACAAAATCGAAGATATATTCCGATGGAAGTAATCGATGCTGATGTTATTGCTGGAAGTAAATTGTTTTTGATACCGGACATTTCTCTGTATCATTTTGGTGTATTGACATCGAATGTTCATATGGCGTGGATGCGAACAGTTTGTGGCAGATTAAAGAGCGATTATAGTTATGCAAGTAATGTGGTATATAATACATTTCCATGGCCAGAGCCGACCGCTCAGCAACGGCAAAAAATCGAACAGACTGCACAGGCAATCCTTGATGCCAGAGCATTATATCCGGATAGCAGCCTTGCAGATCTTTATGATGAACTGACCATGCCACCGGAACTGCGAAAAGCACATCGCCAGAATGATATGGCAGTCATGCAGGCATACGGATTCACAAAAGGCAGTGAAGCCTATAAAAGCGAAGCTGCCTGTGTTGCAGAACTGATGCAAAGGTATCAGAAATTGTGCGAGGAACAGAAATAGTAAGGAGCAGAAAAGTTGAAAAATAATAACATTGAGAAAACAGAGTTTCTAAAAATAGTATATTTTGATGAAGCTGCTGCACAGGATTATGTTGATGTTACCAATGGAGGACGGCTTGATTGGTCAACGCAGGAAAATAAAGAAAAAATAGCTAAAATAGTTGCTGAAATTGAAGCTCAGGCCAAAAGTGGCTTTAATATTTTGAATTATATTAAAGCAACATTTCAGGGAAAGGTTGATGCCAGTGCTTCCGCTGAGCTGACTAGCGCTTTTGACAAAACAATAAAAAATACGTTGCTTACAGATTATATACAGGCAGCATCGGAAGATGAACATGTAAAAAAATTCGAGAATAGTGGTGTTTATGCTCCGGAAAATTCTGTAACATTGTATAAAATGGTCAGTTCGTATTTGACTATTGTGCCTAAAGAAGAAATGCCAATAGATATGGAAAAATTAAATGAGGCAATATTAGGTGAACGAGGTTATTATGATATGTTGTTAAAGACAGAGAAAGAGCGGAAAAGCGTATTGAGATTTAACCTTAAAGCATTTAAAAATAATTATAACCTTGTCGATTTAAGTAAAATGAAATTGACATATTTTGGAATAAAGGTTGGAACCTGTGGAGAAAATCATTTATCAATTGATAAAGAGTTTGAGTTTCAACCAGTAGAAAAAAAGACTACAGCAGAAGAAATTGTTGAGGGAGAAAAGTCTGCTGATGAAAGAGAAAAAGAATTAGATGTTTATGATATAGTATTGGCAGGTGTGGTACGTGAAGAAGATTGAAATTTTTGTAGGATCTGATTCTGCTTTTGAAAAGATTGTTCCGAAAAGTGCAAGAAATCTTAGTGAAATGGCAGCGAAACTTGATGATGGTAATAAAAAAATGGATGTGTTTGTTAACATTCCAGGGCAGCCAGAACCAAAGTCTAAGAAAAAGAAGAAACCAAGAGTTCAAGATTTTATTATTCATGCAGACGAGTATTGTAGTGTTCAAGAACATGTTATTATAAACTTTATAAATTTTATTTTCCAAATGTCCATAACAAATATGTACATTCAAAATCCACCGAAAAATATTCGAGAGCAGATATATCGAACATTTGATAAAAGTATTATTCATGAAACGCAACAGCCATATTTGGAAGTTTCAAAGGAAATGATACAAACATTTAACAGCCAATATAGTGAAAGAGTAATTGGCCAGGAAAGAGCAAAAAAGAAATTGCTTCAGGCAATATATCCTTTGGTAGATGGTAAGCAGAGTAAGCCTGTTGTAATATTATTATATGGAGATTCAGGGCTTGGAAAGACGGAATCCGCACAGTATATGGCAGAATTGATGGGTGGAAAATTATTAAGAAAACAGTTCTCCATGTATCAGAATAATGAGTCAGCCAATTACATTTTTGGTGGAAGATATAACGAGAAAAGCTTTGCACAAGATCTTTTGGCTAGAGAAACAAATGTATTGCTGTTTGATGAGTTTGATAAAGCTTTATCTGTATTTCATAGTGCATTTTATCAATTATTTGATGAGGGGATTTATGAAGATCATAATTACAAAGTGGTAGTAAATAAGGCAATTATTGTGTGTACCTCAAATTACAAAACAATTGATGAGATAAAAGAACATCTGGGGTTGCCTATATATAACCGTTTTGACTCAATTATTAAATTTGCTGATTTGCCAGATATGGCAAAAGAAAAAATTGCGGAGAGGGAAATAGAAAGGTTAAAGAAAGATTATGATATCGAAGACAGAGAGTTGTTCGACAAAATAAAGAAAGGTGCAGTTACTCAATCAAATGCAAGAGAAATAAAACATTTGATTAAAGACACTTTTTCACTTGTAGCACTCAAAAAAATATGTGGTGAAACGGAAATATAATTCTCTTAGCGAAGCTAAGAGCGCACTTCTATACAGGTGATTGCATCTACCTGTATCGTGCGACCTGCGGTGCTGTTCCCGGATTTGAAAAATCCCAATCCATGGATATAGCAAAATCATAGATTTCGGACAAGGGGAAAGCCTTTTGCGGCGGCATGCATATTCTTAGTTTTATATTAATCAAATGAGTTAGAAACAGATGATATCGACAGAGAAGGTAGAATATGGTATTTGAATGAAAATGTAAAATTTAAAGGGGGATTTTAAATGTTAAGAGATATTGCAGGCATAAGATTATGTGGTGCTAATTTTGATGAAGTAACGAATATATTATTATTAGATCCGCATGAGGGAAATAAGGTTAAGCCAGTTAAAGGGACTTTGCTTTATGGGAGAAATGGTGCAGGAAAGAGTACATTGGCTAAAGCGGTACGAAAGGCAAAGGGTGAGAGTCAGGATACAATTAGTCAAGCTGAATTTTTAAGCATTAACAATTTGCCAATTGAATTAACAGAAGAAGAAAAGTCGCATGTTTTTGTATTTGATGAAGAATATATAGATAAGAATGTAAAATTCCATGAGTCAGGATTAGATACAATTATTATGCTAGGACACCAAGTTGAGATTGCAGAGCAGCTTCAGGAGGCTCAAAAAAATTTAGAGAAAGCTAAGGGGGAATTTGACATCCAAGAAAAAACAATAATAGAGAATGAAAAAATTGAATGTAAGAATTCGCCAAAGTATCATATAAAAAAGATGAGATTAGCATTACAAGGAGATGATTGCTGGGCTGGAAGAGATAAGTTAATAAAAAACAATCGTCAGAATACAGGGGTTCGAGATGATACATATAAGCAGTTTATTACCCTTACTACGACAAAAACCAGAGATCAATTAATTATAGAGTTCAATGAAATATTAAAAGTATTGCGTATAGCGCAGCAAGGGGATGCAGCAATATCAACAAAAGTACCTATATTTAATAAAAAATATGACGAGACAAATATCTTAAAACTTTTAAGAACAAAAATTGAGAGACCGGAATTGTCAGAAAGAGAATGTTATTTACTTGAACTAGCACAAACAGGGAGAAGTAGTCAGCTAAATGATATGATTGATATTTTTTCAAATACTAAAACGTATATATGCCCTACATGTCTGCAACCGATATCGGAGAAGTATAAACAGGATTTAGTGCAAAGCGTTCAGAAAGTACTAAGTAAAACGGTTGAAGAACACTTAGCAGAACTGCGTACAGTTATGGCAGAAGAAATAGAAATTGATTTTTCACCATTTTCAAAATTGGAAATGTCTACGAACTCATGTTTAGAAATATTAGCACAAATAAATATGGGGATTAGGAATAATAATTTGCTGATTCAAAGTAAGATTGATAATCCGTATTCTGTATGTAATGGGGAGATTATATCAGTTTCGAATTTATTGACACAACTGAATAAAGCACTTGAAAATTTAGAAAATGAGCGATTGGAATATAACAAGAAAATTACTGATACAAAACCGATAATAAAGCGTCTAACTGAAATCAATAATCTTATTGCATATCTAGATATTAGAGAATTATATATCCAATATCTAGCATGTAAAGCACAATTGAAAAAAGAACATGAGAAGTTAGAGGAAAGACGAGCTACATGCACTAATTTGACAAAGCTTGTGGATGAATTAGAAGCGAAACAAAAAAATGTTAGGGTGGCTCTTTCGATTATTAATAGGAATTTAAGTTATATTTTTTTCTCAAACGATAGATTCAAAATTGATTATCGTAACAATAATTATGTATTGCTTTCTAATGGGAAACCTGTACAGCCCTCTAAAATATCGCAGGGAGAAAGAAACATAATAGGACTGTGTTATTTTTTTGCAAGCATTTTAGAAAATCAGGAAGAAACAACTGCTTATACAAAAGAATATTTGCTGTTAATTGATGATCCTGTGTCAAGCTTTGATATGGAGAATAAGACTGGGATAATGTCTTTCCTAAGATATCAACTAGGAAAATTTTTGCTTGGAAATGAATATACAAAATCAATTATTATGACACATGACTTGCTTACATATTATGATTCTGAAAAAATGTTTGGAGAGTTGATTGAAGCAAGTAAAGTGAAATACGGTGGAGATAAGCCTGTTTATAAACGATATGAATTGAAAAATAAAATATTAATTCCATTTCCGCATAATGGGCGTCAAGAATATACAGAATTAATGAAAATTGTGTATAGATTTGCTTTGGGGGATGCTGATGAATATGAATTGGTAATAGGCAATATTATGAGACAAGTATTGGAAGCATTTTCTACATTTCAATACAAAAAAGGTATTGAGGAGGTTTCTACAGATCGAAGTATATTAGCAATACTACCAGAAAAAGAATATCAAAGTTACTTTGAAAATTTAATGTATAGATTGATATTGAATAATGGAAGCCATAGACTTGATCAAACCAGATCAATGTCAGATATGAATTTTTTTACAGTAATATCTGATTCGGAAAAGAAAAGGACAGCAAAAGAAATACTCTGTTTTATTTATCTCTTGAATGAGAAACACGTGTTAGCACATTTGGATGGATGTTCTAATGTGCAATCCAAACAGTATTCGATTAAAAGAATGATGGGTGGCAGAGTCATTGAAGAAAATATAGATTTTTATAGATACCTTATCTGCCGTCTGCCACCTGCCAGCGTATTAATGATAAAAAAGATTGCGAACTGCTTGCAATTTGCAATCAAACGAAATATAATGAAGAAAAAAGAGGAGGCGATATCTATGGCAAGAACAGCAAATGTATTTGCACGTGTTGAGCCTGAAGTGAAAGAACAGGCAGAGCAGGTGCTTGATCGACTTGGAATTCCAATGTCCAATGCAGTAGGAATGTTTCTGAGACAGATTGTACTCCAGAGAGGAATTCCTTTTGAGATGAAACTTCCAGCTTATGAGGAGCCTGTGGCATATGGCTCTCTGACAAAGGAACAGTTCAATGCAGAAATAGAAAAAGGCATGGAAGATATTAAGGCTGGCAGAGTGTATTCAGCAGATGAAGTTGAAGCAGAAATGAAACAGGAATTTGGTATATGAAATATAAAGTGATGTATACAGCAGGAGCAAAGAAAGATCTGCGAAATATTTTCAGATATATTTCAGAGGAACTGTTAGCTTCGGAGAATGCTGCAGGACAGACAGAGCGGATTATGACGGCAATTCGGAAGCTGGATACTATGCCGAACAGAAATCGGCTCTATGAGGAAGAACCGTGGCACAGCAGAGGACTTCGATTCTTTCCGGTGGGTAATTATCTGGTATTTTACAAAACAGATGATGAAACTGAAATAGTATATGTAGTGCGAATTATGTATGGTGGACGTGATGTTCATAAACAGTTAAGTCAAACAGAAGACGTTTCAGTAAATTAAAACAGAATATGGAACAAAAACACGAGCAGTTAGTCTATGAAAAATAGGTTAGAACTAAAGCCTTTAGGTCGACAGTACCGCCATTATATGCGGATGCGAGTGGAAAGTGTGTTGGAACTGATTCATCTTTTGGACTATACGATGCCAGGGATTAAAACGCTACTGAAAGGGTGGAATGAACCAAATGGGAAAGATAAGCTGGGGGATTTTGTGGAAGAATATTGACATTATGACAATATTACAAAGAAATCGGAGGAACAGTTTATAGAAAAGGAATCTGCAAAAACAGATTCCTTAAACCAGGGGAAATCCCTGTCGAAGAATGGAACACCAGTTACTTTTTTGATAGAGAAAACGGACTACAATAACGGTCTGCTTTTCTTCATCAATAGTATAAAAGGCAAGGTAATTATTGATGATTACAAAACGAATTTCCCAACTGGCTAAAACAGGATCATCGACAAGACGGAACTTTTGAGGAAAATCTGATAATGTTCCTATCTGCTTTGTGACAGCATCTAACAGATTGTCAGCAGCTTGTGGATTTTTTAGGGTAAATTCGATGTAATCCACAGCACGCATAATACCATGCTCTGCGGTGGATGTGATATGAAGCTGATAACTCATCGTGTGCGGCGACTCCTGATATCTGCCATAGCTTCAGAGAAAGGTCGGGTGTTGCCTGATGCAATATCGTCCATTCCGTCCTTGATTTGGCTGTAAAGCTCAAATCGGCTGGCAAGATTTTCGTAGGCTTCAATGCTCATAACTGCAAGGTCTCCTTTTCCATTCTTCGTAATGAAAACTGGTTCTGGATAATTATGACAAAATGTAGAAATTTCATTGTAATTATTCCTTAAATCAGCACTTGATTTGATTATCGGCATAAAAGCACCTCCTTATCTGATAACAAAATTATACATAAATTTTGTTATGAATTCAATGGGTTTGCTATAAGTGTTGGTAGAATTAAATCTTAATATGTCAATGAGATTGATCTTTCTTTAAAGAAAGTAAGTATCAAGTTTAGAAAATTTAAAATCAATACAGATTGAGCAGACAACTGAATAACTGAGCTTTGTACCGAGCCACGGAACCGATATGAGTTACCAAATAGCCGGACATTGAGAATGATGGGATAACCAGATCCCGCATATTCTTGATATCCAGAGTAGAAATCCGTAGTTTGATAGAGGCTCTAAAAGCTGACGGAAAAACGGTTCTTATCACTTCACATGACCTTAGCGAGATTGAAAAGTGCGCTGATGATGTATCTATGATTAAAAATGGCAGATTGCTGTTTGATAAGGGTATTCAAGAAATGCAAGGACAATCATTGGAAGAAATCTTTATTAAGGAGGGCAATCGGCATGAGTAACATGGGAAAAGGCGCAGGCTACTATCTTACCAGAAGTAAAAGCCTCCTAATTGATACTGCGATTGTTGCCATTCTGGCGATTTTTATGAGCTTTGCAATGCAGATGGACGCCTTGCAGTCTAAGGGAGAAGATTATTTAGTCCTAATGCTCTATGCGGTTATTTTTGGTCTTACCTCCCTGCAATCCGGTGCTATGATTGTAGATTTGACAGCAAAGGATAAGTTAAGCCGGAGAATTGAATTTTTTGCAGCTTCTGGAATTGCGGTAAAAGAGATTATAAAACAGTATTCGATACAGATTTTCCGCTTTTCTGGTATTATCCCGTTCTTTGTTTTTATGAGTTGCTATTACTTTACCGACTGGACAATGAGCTTTGGGCGGATCGTATGCGTTTATCTTAGTATTCTTGTACTTAGTTTTTGTGAGATTGTCGCTTTGAATATCATTGTACTGGATGTGAAACGAGTAAAACTGTTCAAAAATGTTCTATTCTTTGGTAATTTTGCACTGGTTTATTTGATTGCGATGTCGGCAGAACGAATTACAGAGTTTGTGAATCAACATCATATAGGAATTGACTATTTGATTATTGTGGTTGATGTTGCACTTTGCATGATGTTTGCACTATTAAGTTTCTTTAAGGCTCGGCACATGAGCAACGAAGCAGTTATCAGGAGGGATGGCGAATGGGTTTGATAACCTTAAACCTTAAAAGGGTATTGAACTGGAATTTTATATTTATGAGTGCGGTAGCAGCTATCTTTGGCATGATCTCTCTGATGAACTTTGGGGATATTTCAGAGAACATTGTATTTGGCGTTGATATAAAGTATTTTATGCTTGATGGATACCTGTGCTTATTTATCTTTTTTGCCGGAGAAATAAGCAAGGATATGTTGCAGCAAGAAAAAATTACAAAGAGAATAGAATGGAAACTTGCTAATGGTATTAAAATCTCAAGTATTGTTAAGGAGAATCTGCTATCACTATGGATTGGAACGCTGATCCTTTTGTTTCCTCTACTTTTGATGATTTCCATTCGCCTGCCAAACCTTATCTTGTTATTAGGCACCTATTTTCTGATCCTTAGCATATTGTATTCGGCATTTATAAATGTTTTGATTCTCTGGATTAGAAATATGAACTGGTTTAAGAGTATTCCTATCTTTGCAACACTGCTTCATATTTTGCTGGTTGTCTTAAAATGTGGGATATTTATGAAAACGAATAATGTGTGGGTGTTGCTACTATTTTCTCCAGTGAGTATAATAGTTTTGACTGCGTGTGGTTTATGTCTGATGACTAAAGAACGGATCGTATCATCATATTACTAACATAATGAATTTTAGCTGAAAGGAGGGGTGTCCTATGCAGGATAAACGCTTCTATCCGTATCTGTTTCTTCATGCGGGTATTGTGACTTTATGGGTTATATTGGATAGAACACATAAAGGAATTGCGAATGACGGAGCCATCAACTTATTGTCGATTGCCGTCTTGTTTTGTTATTTCAATCTGCTCTATCTTCATGTAATGACATCACGGCGAAAGGCAACAATATCTGAATGTGGCTGGAACCTGCTTTCTGTTTCCTTTATTGCGGCGCTGATGTATGATGGATTTTCTACCTTATACACGGGTGCATTTCTGGCTTTTGCATTGATTATCGGAATAATGCTGGTAAGAACTGACGCAAGCCGGGGTAAAATGGTTCGCTTGCTGTTTGGAATTGCGGCTATCATACTGTCGTTTTTCAATTTCCAAATTCTCCCTGCTATAACTATGTTAGTTGGAATGTTCATGGGAATTTTCCTTGATTATAGATATATAAATTTGAAACAGGTTAATATTCTTCCGATTGCCCAGAGGAAAGCAAGATATGTCCTCGCTTTTATGATTCCCTTGTTTACAGTCGTACTTTATTGCTTTGATTTGTCCACCCTACAAGTCAATGTATTTTTTCAGCTTATAATGCTTTTATTTGAGGCTTTTGCTGTCATTCATCTTGGCGACATGGAGGCCCGTTACAAGGAGTTGACAAAGTATTATGAATTAACGAACTATATTGCAAATGAGAGGGAAGATTTCTCAAGACTGCTTCATAACGATGTGCTTCAAGACATTGGAGGTGCCAAAAATCTCCTGTCGCTTCGCTCACCAGATGTTGATGAAACAAAAAGGATATTGTCTGATTTGGAATTGCGGGTAAGAAATATGATGAATTTCTATTCCTCTAATATCTTTTCGTGGTATGCTTCATGGGAACATATCGGATATATGCTTGACGCGATTAAGAAGCTGTACCCAAAGAAGAATATACTTGTAGATTTCACGATTGACAGCGAAGCAAGGATTGCTTTGAAAAAAGATAACAGTTTGGAACAGACCATGCAGATAATCAAAGAACTTGTCAACAATGTTTATAAACACGCTGCCGCTACTTTTATCCATTTGGAAATCGCGCTAAATGAAGAAAGTAAACTCGTAATTACCTGTCAAAATGATGGAGCGAAACCAAATGACATTGAAAACATTCTTTCTTCCAAAGGTGGTATGCTGTTCTTGACGGTGTTGATAAATGGGAATGGTGGTAACATTCAGTATTTAGAGAAAGATGGTATTTTAACTGCAACGGCAGTTTTGGGGAGAAAAAATGAAGATATTACTATTTGATGATCACAGGATATTTGGAGAGAGTTTAAGCAAACTTCTGGAAGATTGGGATGAAATCTCTATCTGTCGCTATGTAAGTAATGAAACAGAGTTTTGGAATATTCTTTCCGTAGACGAATGGGACATTGTATTACTTGATGTCAACCTAAGAGAGCAGTCAAAAAGTTCTGGCATTGATCTGATAGAAACGATATATAGTAAAAAGCCAAAAATAAAGGTGGTTATGCTATCCTCTTATGATATGCCAGTTTATAGACAGGAGGCACTTAAAAAAGGCGCCGTAAGTTATATTGATAAGTCTGCTTCTGCTGACGAGTTGGTAAAAAAACTCACAGCTATTAGTAAAGGTCACAAGTCCACTGTGTCCCCTTTATTAGATTGTCTAACAGATCGTGAAGTAGAAATTATTAAGGCGATTGGAACAGGGAAAACAAAACATGAAATAGCAAAGGATTTATATATCAGTGAGAGAACTCTTTATAATCATATCCAAAATATTTATGAAAAATTGGATGCCACAAATTCTATTGAGGCGTACAACAAAGCTATTATTTTAGGATACATTAACCCTTTAATGTAACCCAGTGATAGAAAACGCCGAGCGCGGGGGCTGTCAAAGCCTCTGCGTCCGGCATTTCTTTTTGTTCGTTTTCCCGCATTTAGAACCCCGTTTTAAGGGGAACAGGATAACTTTATCCACCTGCCTGCCGACTATGCGGAAAAACCCTTGATTTCCGTGGACTTTTACCGTCCTAAATGCGTAGACAGGAGGTATCTTTTCCGCTGGCGTTCCGCCTCTTTCTTCCGGCGTACCTGCACCGCGCAATCCGGGCAGTATTTGGCCTGGTTGGAGTTGGGTGTAAACGCCGCCCCGCAGACGGCGCAGCGTTTGATCTCGTCCCGGCCTTTGGTGATCTCGGCACACAGGGCCGCGTCCAGCGGCAGGACGGCCACCTTGAACCACCGGCACAGCAGCGAATAGGAAATACTCTGCACACAGACACATTCCTCCCCATCGTCCAGCAGGAGGCAGTTTCCGTTACAGTAGTTGCAGCACTCATGGGTGAGCCTGCGGGCCTTGCGGTATTGGGGATAACTCATTCCCGGTATGTTCATCGTTCCTGCGTATGCTCCTTTCCCGGCGCTGTCCGCAAAATGCTGTCTACATTCTGTTTGACAATGCCGTATTCTTTCAATTTCTGTTTCGCTTCGCTGTACTGTGCGGACAGCCGTTCCCGTTCTGCGTCTAGTTTTTTATACTTGGGTTTGAGGGCGTACAGATTGGGGAGCTTTGTGACCCCGGCCTCTTTGAGCGCCTTTGCCGCCGCCTCATACAAGATCAATTGGCTTTCATGCTGCCGCCGGAACGCGGCCTTGTCTTTGGCATTTCGCAGTTCCAGCGCCACAGGCCGCAGCCCCTTGTAGGTGGAAATATGCTTTATCAGTAGCGCCATGTCCCCAAGACGGCGCTCCACCGTTTTTAGGGTAGCGGCGGCTTTGTCGTTGGTCGCGCTGATCTCGTGCAGCCTGCTTTCCAAGCCCTCGTAGCTTTCAATCTGGTGTTCCGTCAGGAAGTTTAAGGCTTTGGCGGCCTGCTTCAAGTTATGGACTTTCGCCCACCGCGCATAGCCCGCCGATTGCTGGGCCTTGATGTTGTTTTCAAGCTCAATCCGCAGGGAGATTCCCTTATCCACTTTCCGTTTCGGCCCTCTGTCCACGGCCAGCCCCTTAATGCGCCGGGTAATGGCTTCTTCGGTGTAGTCCTCGCCCAAGGTTTTGCAGCGGGTGAAGCGTTCTTGTCCGGGGGAGCGGAATGAAATAAATTTCCCACGCTTTATCTCGTAGCCCTGTGCCTCCATGAGCCGCAGGAGGCCGTCAAAATCTTTGGCCTGCGGGATAGCTGCGTCAATGGCGGTTTTCAGTTTTGCTTTCCAGCTCTTGCCCTTTTTCTGTGCGTCCCACTCGGCGTAGGTCTTGCCCTTGCCCTTGCCGGGCTTTACCACAGACAGGCCGTGTTCCTTGCACAGCCGGTCGCTAGTGCGCCGGATAAAGGCATAGGTCTGGCGGTTGGAAATGTACTTGCGCTGGTTCGCCATATCCACGGCGCAGAAAATGATGTGGTTATGCAGGTGGCCCTTGTCAATGTGGGTGGTAATCACATAGGGATATTTCCCTCCCAGCACTTCATCGGCAAGCTGCCGTCCGATTTCGTGGGCCTGCTCCGGCGTGGTTTCGCCCGGCTCAAAGGCTTGTATCAGATGGTGGGCCAGATTGCTGCCTTTCTTGAACGCCTGATCTAACAGCATTTGAAATTCTATATCCGCCGTTTCATAGGAACAGCCGTAGGAGGAAACAAACAGTTTATCATCGGTCTTGTCCGGGTTTTCGATGTAGTCCAGGGCTTTTTTCAACGTTGACTTGATAGGATGGATCTTTGTAACTGCCATATCTGCGCCAGCGCCCCCTTGATGTCCTCGATGTCCTGCGCGTACACCGGCCCCATGCTGTTCAGCCGCTTTGCAATCTGATTGACGTTGACGCCGATCTTTTGCAGCTCTGCGGTCTGCGCCCGGACTGGGCCGGTGTCGATATGGACGATATAACCGTCGATCAGCATTTTCCGGGCGTAGGCAGAGAAGTTCTTTGTGCCAAGCTGGGCCATCTTCTGTTGGATCAGCGCCCGTTCCTCCGGCGTCACCGGGACGCGCAGCACAAACTTCCGTTTTCGGTTTGCCACTTTCGCACCTCCATTCATTCAGGGGTTTGGGGACTTTCCAAAGATACAAACGGGAAGCCGTTTGCCGGGAGTGTGGCTACACTCCCTATGCTTGCTGTTTTTCTTTTCCTCCGCATATAGAGCGAACAGAACGCCCCATTTTACCCGCAAAACCGGAATTTCCGGGAAAAAATCTATAAAAAATAAGAGGCTCTTTCGCGGCCTCCATAAAAAGCAAAACAGAGGATGTTTTATTCACCCTCCGTTTTCCCGTCGATTTCATTCAATTTGATTGCCCCGTCAATGACGCCCTCGACGATAGGCAGGTATTTTTCCGGGCAGAGCTGCAACTTGTGGCTTGTCCACTGGCGCTGTTCGCTGTCCTCCCTGATTAAGCCGGGATTGAAATAGCGTTCCGCTGGCAGCTTGCACAGCCGGATAAGCTGCATAACAACCGGCATACTCGGTATAGTGCCGCATAGTTCAATGTTGGCAAGATAGCGCGGGGCAATTCCCACCCGTTCCGCCAATTCCCTGCGGGACATTCCAGCGGCTTCCCGTGCCTGCTGCACGTCCGCCCCGAAACTTTCAAAACCAGGACAATCTTTTACATTCGGCATATCATATCACCCAGTTACATTCTATTGTTCATAGAGTGCGTCGGGAATGATTTGATATGCGTTTTATCTTCATTTTATAATTCTTCCCAGTGATATTTTTGTAAAGTGTGTTCTTATAATTTATGAACCAACGGGAGCATATTTGAGCTATTGAGAGTGGAAGAAAATTTTTGAGATTGATATACTTAAAAATCGAAAAGGGGTACAAAATTTTTCCGTATCCCTTTTCTAAAGAAAATAGGTTAGCATTTTCTAACCAAGAAACGGAGGAACAATTTATGAATCAACAATCTTCTAAATTGCAGGCAAAAGACCTGATTACCATAGGTATTTTTACTGCAATCTACTTTGTAGTCTTTTTGGCTTGCGCTATGTTAGGGTTTATTCCAGTTTTCCTGCTGGCTATGACATTCTATGGCCCGATCATTACCGGGATTCCTTTCATGCTCTACTTAACCAAAATCAAAAAATTTGGCATGGTAACAATTACAGCAATTATCTGCGGGATTCTCATGTTTGTATTTGGCATGGGATATTTTACAATGTTTACCGCACTGATCTTTGGCCTTGCGGCTGATTTCATTTTGAAAGCCGGGAACTATACCAGCAAAAAGAATACGACATTAGCCTACGCTGTTTATAGCATTTGGTTTATTGGCAATTACATACCGCTTTATCTGACGAGGGAATCCTATTTCGCAGATTTAGTGTCTGGTTATGGACAGGAATATGTTGATACGCTTCGCGCCTATACACCTGGCTGGATGTTCCTTGTTTTACTGGCGGCCTGCTTCATCGGCGGATTGATCGGAGCCGCATTGGGAAAAGCTGTTCTGAAAAAGCATTTTGTCCGGGCAGGTATTGTTTAAGTGTCTGCCGGTCTGATTTCAGGCAACGAAAATACAGTACGCTTTACACTTGCCCCACGCACAAAATTGGCTCTTGTAGCCACAGTATGCACCATTATGATAAGTGGCAGGGTTGGTGGAATTATGACCGTCATTCATCCTGTGCTGGCGTTGGTTCCATTTGCCCTGCTGCTTTTGTCTGGCCGTGTAAAAGCTGCTGTTTCTTATCTCTTAGCTTATGCCGCCGCATATAGTATGATTTCTTTCGTTATGCCTGTAACAAGTGGAATGATAAGTATTCTGATCGGAGCAACCGCTGGCATTATTTACCGAATGATGCCGAGCCTGATCACTGGATATTTTGTGGTAAGTACAACAAAGGTCAGCGAGTTTAACGCAGCTATGGAACGTATGCACATTTCCAATAAAATAACGATTCCTATGTCAGTTATGTTCCGTTTCTTTCCGACCATTAAAGAGGAGAGCGCAGCAATCAAGGACGCTATGCACATGAGAGGAATCAATTCTTTGCGTAATCCTATGGAAATGTTGGAGTATCGTATGGTTCCCCTTTTAATGTCAGTTGTAAAAATCGGGGAAGAATTATCTATTTCTGCACTGACAAGAGGACTAAGCGGAGATACAAAACGCACAAATATTTGTGAGATCGGTTTTCATCTTTCTGACCTGTTGTGTTTTCTGTTATGTATTGCCTGCTGGATATGCTTTGTGCTTCATGTAGGGGGTATGATATGATTCAACTTGAAAACGTGACCTTTACTTACAATGGAAGTGAGGAAAAAGGGAACCTGAAAAATATCAATCTTTCCATCCGGCAGGGAGAAGTCATACTTCTCTGCGGAGAATCCGGCTGTGGAAAGACTACGCTGACACGATTGATAAACGGGCTTATTCCGTGGTATTATGAGGGAGAATTAAATGGGATTGTCAGGGTGGACGGCAAGGAAATCCGGGAGCAGCCATTACATATTTTGAGCCGGAAAATCGGTTCTGTCTTTCAGAATCCCCGCAGCCAGTTTTTTAATGTTGATACCACCAGCGAGATTGCGTTTAGTTGTGAAAATCAAGGACTTCCAGAAGATGAAATCCGTGAGCGAATCCATCAGACGGTTTCTTTGTTTCAGATTGAAAATCTGATCGACCGGAATATTTTTCATTTATCAGGTGGTGAAAAACAAAAAATCGCCTGTGCGTCTGTATCTGCCGGGGAACCTGAAATTTTTGTTTTGGACGAACCATCTTCCAATTTGGATGTAGCGGCGATTGAGGACTTAAAGCATATCATTTCATGCTGGAAATCTGCTGGAAAGACTGTCATTATCGCAGAACACCGGCTCTATTATCTTATGGAATTGGCTGACCGCATTATTTATATGCAAAACGGTGAGATACGCCGTGAATGGACAACGGCTGATTTTTTAGGACTCTCCCAAAGGGAAGTAGAAAATTTAGGGCTGCGGCCCGCCAGTCTAAAACAGATTTATGAATTGCATATAGAAAAATCCTCTGGTTCCGGCTTCTATCAATTAAAGCAGATGGATTTTGCCTATAAAGGGGAACAGCAATCGTTACATATTCCTGCGGTGAATTTTACAAAAGGGACAGCGATTGCAGTCATTGGTAAAAATGGCGCGGGAAAGAGTACCTTTCTCCGCTGTCTGTGCGGTTTAGAAAAAAGATGTTCCGGGGAAGTGCAGGACAATGGAAAATCGTACTCTTTGCGTAAATGGGCGAAAAACTGTTATCTTGTTATGCAGGATGTCAACCATCAGCTATTTACAGAGAGTGTGTTTGATGAAATTGTTTTGGGGGCTGATAATGCAGACACAAATAAAGTAGAACAGGTTATGGAACGTCTTGACCTCATTTCGTTTCGTGAAAGACATCCTATGTCATTATCTGGTGGGCAAAAACAACGGGTAGCCATAGCCGGTGCTATTTTTTCTGATAAGAAAATGCTTCTATTAGACGAGCCTACAAGTGGCTTAGACTTCCGACATATGGAACAGGTGGCGGAACTTATGCAGCAGCTTAAACAACAAGGAAAAACGCTGTTGATCGTGACACATGACCCGGAATTTATTCTAAAGACCTGTGACAATATTATCCGTATAGAGGACGGAACAATCGCAGAGCAATACAGCCTTGATACTGCTGAAATGGGAAAGCTGTTAGATTTTTTTCACTTATATTAGTGATAGAAAATAAGTTAGAAAGTAAGGTGACGGAATGGGTGAAACGAAAAAAAAGCCGTATTATAAATCAGATACTTGCGAAGTGAGCCGTATGGAAAATGAAACCGGCGACGGGATTTCTACGGCCTTTCGGGTGTTCCCCGGTATTTATCTGCTTCATTCTGATTTTCATATGCAGGAGTGTCCTACGGTTAAAAGTGACGACGTTGATATTCTTTGGCTGGATTTTTGCAGGGAAGGCCGTGTAGAATGGGAAATTTCCAAGGATAAATATGTTTATCTGGAATCAGGAAACTATGTGATTGATATTCGGGCGGGACGTAAATTTACCCTCCACTTTCCAATGGGACATTACCACGGAATCAGCCTGCGTATTCACATGAAAGAAGCAAATCAGGCGTTGGCAGACTTTATAAAGGGTGTAAATATTGATATTTATACCATCAGGGATAAGTTTCTTTCGGAGGGGCAGCCCTTTATTACAAAAGGAAATGAAATCATCCATCATATTTTTGAGGAAATTGAGCAAGTACCGTGGGATAGCAGTGGCGAATACTACAAGATCAAAGTATTGGAAATCCTGTTTCAGTTAAAAAACATGGAACGCTCCAAAGAACAGATCGAGAGGCCCTACTTTGTGAAACAGCAGGTTGAAATTGTGAAAGAAATACGCGATTTTATTACCGCTTCTCCAGAACAGCATTATACGATGGAGGAATTGTCCAAACGGTTTGAAATACCTGTTTCCAGCCTGAAACGCTGTTTTAAGGGCGTATATGGAACGGCAATCTATTCTTTCATGCGTTCTTACCGTATGGATATGGCAGGTCATTTGCTGGCGGAAACCGGCGAAACCGTAGCTGCGATTGCGGCTGAAGTGGGTTATACAAATTGCAGTAAATTTTCAGGAGCATTTAAGGAGGCCACGGGAATGACGCCGATTGATTACCGTAAATTCAAAAGCCATCGGGAGTAGGTTTGAGCCGTAGAGAGTGGATGAAAAAAACAAATGCCAGTACAATAAGTGGTAGGTTAGAAATAGCTAATCTATCACTTATTTTTTTGATTGCGAGGTGTTCAAAATGAAAACTTCTGACAGTAGAACAAAGTTGCTGACAGAACGCCCAATACCTCTTATGATTTCCCTTTGTGTTCCTGCGGTAATCGGTATGCTGGTAGTTGGGCTGTACTCTTTTATGGATGGAGTATTTGTAGGACAAATGGTAGGTACAGCCGGTGTAGGCGCGGTATCTGTTTCCTACCCGTTCACTTTGATTAACAACGGGCTTGCGATTATGGTAGGCGTCGGCTCCGCTTCGGTATTATCACGGGCTATCGGGAAAAAAGACCAGGCCACCGTTGACAAAATCATGGGTAACTTGATTATGATGATTGTTGTCTGCTCCCTGATTATTACTGTGATCGGAACGGTATTTACCCGTCAGATTTTGCTTCTTTCCGGCGCTTCCGGGGAAACTCTGTCCCTTGCAGTAAAGTATCTTAGAATTGTCTTTTTAGGCTCTGTATTTGTAAACTTTTCACAGGCGGCAAATATGGTAATGCGCGGCGAGGGCTTATTGAAACGCGCCATGACAATTATGGGAATCGGCGCAGTTTTGAATATTGTCCTTGACCCTATTTTGATTTCCCTGCTGAATCCATTGGGAATGGGAATTGAAGCGGCAGCTTATGCAACAATCTTCTCCCAATTTGTTCAGGCAGCAATCACACTTTGGTATTTCGTGAAAAAGAGCAAAAATGTCCGTATCTGTAAAATCCGGTTTGAGCGTACTCTGGTGCCAGAGATTGTCGGCGTGGGAATTTCTGCTATGTTAATGCAGGTTACAACCTTGCTTCAGCAAACAGTTCTCTATAACGTAGCCGCTAACTATGGCGGTGATACATGGCAAACCTTATTAGGTGTTGCCCTGCGTATTCAGTCTTTTGCCTTTATTCCTGTTTGGGGAATCAGCCAGGGATTCCAGCCCGCCGCCGGGACAAATTATGGAGCAAAACAATATGACCGGGTAAAAACGCTCGCAAAAGTTTTTATGATTGGCGCGACGTTAGTTTCACTCCTGTTCTATATTCCCATTGAACTTGCGCCGAAAGCTGTTATGTCTTTGTTTATTACTGACCCGGCGATTGTAGATCAGGGAGTGGCAAATTTCCGTATCTTCTTTAGTTCTTATATTTTGCAAGGCTCCATGATTGTGATTATCACGCTGTTGCAGGCATTGGGACGGGCGAAAAAAGCCAGTATCATGTCGCTTCTTCGGCAGATTGTTCTTTTTATCCCATGCGTCATGATTTTGCCTATGATTGCTGATATGGGTATCAGAGGCGTTTGGGCGGCTCCCGCAGTAGTGGATGTCATTATTTTTATTATCTGCGCCGGAATTGCGGTTATTGAATTTCGCAGAATGTCCCTATTGAAAAAGGAGGTGTGCTGAAATGGAACAGAAAAAACAATCTTTTATGCAGGCATTGGATGAATTTATACGCCCTAATCGTCAAGGCTATCTATTTTCTGTACTTACCAGTATTTTAGGCGTGGCTTGTAGTATTGTTCCCTATATTTGCGCTGGGCAGATTATAACAGAACTGATTCAGGGCCAAACATCTGTGCAGAAAATTTTACCGTGGGTATTATTGGCGCTTGCAGGATATTTCCTAAAGGTATGCTTTTCAAACCTATCAACTTCTCTGTCGCACAAAGCTACATTTTCTACATTGGAGGCTTTAAGAAAAGCTATGGTAGAAAAATGGCAGCGCGTCCCTATGGGATATTTTCAAAATAATACTCTGGGAAGTTTGAAAACATCCTTTGTTGATCGTATCGACAGTATGGAGCCAATTTTAGCTCATATGTTCCCGGAAATGACAGCAAACCTTTTGGTTCCTGTCGCTATTTTAATCTATCTGTTTTTGTTGGATTGGCGTATGGCCTTAATTTCTTTAATTGTTCTTCCCATAGGTTTTGCTTTACAGATGGGATGTATGAAAGGATTTGCAGAGAAGTATAAAGAACAGATACGAATTACAAAGAAATTAAATACAACACTTGTTGAATATGTCAATGGAATTGAAGTTATAAAAGCCTTTAATCAGTCGGCTGCATCTTATCAAAAATTTACTGACGCTGTAAATGAAAACGCAGCATTTTATGTAAATTGGATGCACGACACGCAAAAATATATGGCAAGTAGCCGCGCTGTTATGCCTACGGTTCTCGCTACGGTTCTTCCCTTTGGCGTGCTTTTCTACTTGCAGGGTTCTCTTTCTGCGTCTGCCTTTGTTATGATTATGATTCTATCATTGGGAATTATAAAACCGTTATTGGCCGTTGTAGATTATACGGATAATTTTGCTATGTTAGGTACGATTGCCGGGGAAGTCCGCACAATATTGGACGCGCCGGAGCTGATACGCCCAGCACAGGAAATCAAGATAACAGATACAGCAATTTCTTTGGAAAATGTTCGGTTCCATTATAATGCAAATACAGAAGTTTTACATGGAATTGATTTGAACATTATGCCAGGAACAGTAACTGCGTTAGTCGGAGCGTCGGGCAGCGGGAAATCGACGATTGCCAAACTGATTGCAGGTTATTGGGATGTTACGGACGGTTCTATTAAGTTAGGGAATATTGATCTGCGAAATATTCCTGCGGAGCAGTTGACAAATCTTATTGCTTACGTTTCGCAAGACAATTTTCTCTTTGACGATACCATCCGCGAAAATATCCGAATGGGAAATCCAAAAGCCACAGATCAGCAAGTCGAACAAATGGCGAAAGCGGCAGGATGTGATGAATTTATCCGTGAGCTGCCCGCTGGTTACGATACAAAGGTTGGAGAAAGCGGCGGCCAGCTTTCCGGCGGAGAGCGCCAAAGAATTGCGATTGCCCGCGCTATGATGAAAAATGCGCCAATTATTATTCTCGATGAGGCGACCGCCTATGCTGACGTTGAGAATGAAGCAATTATGCAGGAAGCGATTGCAAAGTTGATTACAGGAAAAACCTTGCTTGTTATTGCACATCGTTTGTCTACAATTACGGACGCAGACAATATTGTAGTTGTTGAAAATGGTAAAATCGCGGCTCAAGGCCAACATTCTTATCTCTTGAAAAATTGCGACTTGTACCGCAAAATGTGGGCGGCCAATCAGGAAGCCGCAGATGAAAAGGAGACGGTATTATGATTCGGACATTAAGAAAAATATGGGCTTTCTCTGGTTCCAAAAAAGGCGTGTTAGCAAAGGCTCTTATCGCAAGTATATTAAATGCTGTTTTTGAATCGCTGCAATTCGGAGCTATTATGATTGCGCTTCAAACAATTTTAGGAAACCAGATCGTTAGCCATCCAGTTTTCGTAATTTCTGGCATTATGTTGATTAGCATTTTAGGAAAAACTGCCACTGGCTTTTTCAGTAATCAGGGCATGACGGAAGCAGGTTACTATATGTGCGCTGAAAAAAGAACACATATTGCAGATTTGATGAAATATGTACCTATGGGCTATTTTAATAAAACAAGCATGGGGAACATTACCGCTGTACTTACTTCTGTTATGGGAGATATTGAAAATACGGCTCCCCGTTCCTTGATTCTGATGTTTGGCGGCTTTATTCAGGCTGTTATTGTATCTGCTGCATTACTATTTTTTGATGTGCGAATTGGTCTGGTAATGCTTATTGGGATTGTATGTTTCTTGTTTGCTACTTCTCTCTATAATAAGCGTGTAGGTAAAAATGCCCCTCAAAAACAAAAAGCGCAGACAGAACTTGTAAAAAATACAATGGAGTTTTTAGGTGGAATCAGTGTTATTAAATCCTTTGGGCTAAAGGGCCGTAATTCTAATATTATGCGTTCTGTTGAAAACAGTACAAAGGAAAACCTGAATCTGGAATATGCGATTATCCCTTTTACCATGTTTCAGGAAATGATTCTTTATGTGTTCGATATAGCAATTATCGCATTGGCAATCAGTTTTTATTTTTCTGGCACAATGGCTTTAGCAGACTGTTTGTTAATGATTGTTGCTGCGTTTATGGTATATGCTTCTCTGCTCTCAGCTGGAAATATGGTTGCAGCATTGGGCCTGATGGATGTCGCTATGGAGCAAGTAGAAGCCCTTGATAACACGCCGCGTATGGACTTTAATGGAAAAGAAATCTCGGTAAAAAATACAGATATTACGCTCTCTGATGTTTCCTTTTCCTATGACAAGAGCGAAACCTTACAACATATATCATTCCGTATTCCATCCAAAAGTTTTACAGCGATTGTAGGACCATCTGGCAGCGGAAAGTCAACCCTTTGTCATTTGATTTCCCGATTTTGGGATGTGAATAACGGCAGCATTAAATTGGGTGGAATTGACATCCGGGATTATACTTTGGATAGCTTACTGGCAAATATCAGCATGGTCTTTCAGAATGTTTATTTGTTTCAGGATTCTGTAATAAATAATATCCGCTTCGGAAAACCAAACGCTACAATGGAGGAAGTAGAAGCTGCTGCGAAAGCGGCTTGTTGTCACGATTTTATTATGTCTTTACCCAATGGATATGAAACAATCATTGGTGAGGGCGGCTCTACTTTATCTGGTGGAGAGCGTCAGAGAATCTCGATTGCCAGAGCTATTTTGAAAAATGCGCCTGTGATTATCCTCGATGAAGCGACTTCCAGCATTGATCCAGAAAATGAGCGACAGCTTCAAATGGCGATTGAGGCATTAACAAAAGAAAAGACAGTGATTATGATTGCACACCGTTTGAAAACGATTCGTGGTGCCGATCAGATTATTGTGCTGGACAAGGGAAAGATCGTTCAGACTGGTACGCACAAAGAATTGCTTGCACAGTCGGGAATTTACTCTGATTTTATCGCAATTCGGCAAAAAGCAATCGGTTGGAAACTGACTTAACTATGAAAACGAAAAATGAAAAACTACGAATAGCCTTGCTTAATGCCGGTAAAAATGAATTTTTGGCACATGGATATAGAGCTGTTTCTATCCGAAACATAGCAACAAAGGCAGGGGCTACAACAGGAGCTATCTATGTATATTTTGAAAATAAGTAAGGTCTATTTCATGCCTTAGTAAAAGATACCGCCCAAGAGTTATTGGCATTTTGGAAACAAATGGCTGCCAAAAGAAAAACTGGTCAAACATTCGCTGGAAGAAATTAAAAATTCAGATCTATTCAAATATTCTCCATATAAAGAACTGAACGACAACCAGCGGAAAGCAGTAGAAGATATACTTGCGTAGATTGAGAGTGGAAATGTGAATCGTGTAGTGGTAAATGGAATGCTGGGAAGTGGTAAGACAATTGTGGCGGTATATCTTATGAAATACCTGGCAGACAGCGAAGAATTTGCCGGGAAAAAGATTGGATTCGTTGTGCCGCAGACTTCGCTCAGAAAGACGATGAAGTTCATCTTCCGAGGTATTTATGGATTGACGCCATCACAGGTACTGTCCCCGTCTGATATTACGAAGAAACAATATGATATCTTACTGGTCGATGAAGCACACAGACTTCATCAATATAAAAATATTTCCTATAGGGGAGCTTTCAAGAAAAGCTGCGAGCGGCTGGGCATGACGACGGATGCAGACGAATTAGACTGGATATTAGAACAATCAAAGTGTGCAGTGTTATTCTACGATTACAATCAGGTGGTTGGTCCGTCGGGCATTGATTATGAGCGGTTCGAAGAAAAAATGAGAAATCCATATAAAAAACATACGATATCGTATTTCACCCTTGCGACGCAGATGAGGGTGCAGGGAGGCAATGACTATATTGCATTCATAAAGGATCTATTGGCCGGAGCCGCTGACCGGAAGTATCATTCGAAAAAATATGATTTGAAATTATATTCCGATTTTTCAAAATTTGAGAAAGATATGTATGCCAAAGAGGAAGAAACAGGGCTTTCCCGAATGGTAGCAGGATATGCATGGCCATGGATCAGTAAAAATGACCGGAGCAAAAAGGACATAGAGATACAAGGTGTAAAACGAATGTGGAATCATTGTACAGAAGGATGGGTTCATACAGGAGAAGCAATCGATGAGGTGGGATGTATTCATTCCATTCAAGGTTATGATCTGAACTATGCGTTTGTTATTCTCGGAAATGATATTGGATATGATAAGACAACAGGACAGATCATTATCCGGCCAGAATGTTATTTTGATAAAAATGGTAAAATAACGGCATCATATGAAGAACTGAAAGAATACATCACAAATGTGTATTATGTGCTGATGACCAGAGGAATCAAAGGAACATATTTGTATGTGTGCGATGATGAATTAAGAGAATACTTTAGCAAATATATCGAAGAGGAAAACTAAGATGACAGAAGAAACAATTAAAGAAATACTAAAATTCAGAGATGACAGAGACTGGAAACAATTCCACAATCCGAAAGATCTGGCAATCTCCATTTCGCTGGAGGCAGCAGAGCTACTGGAAGTATTCCAGTGGAGCGGTGCGGATATCTCAAATGAAGGAAAACAGGAAAAGATAAGAGAAGAACTGGAGGATGTTGTGAATTATTGTGTCTTGATGGCAGATGCCTGCGGACTGGATCTGGATGAGATCGTGCGGGAGAAGATCAAGGTGAATGCAAAGAAGTATCCGGTGGAGAAGGCTAAGGGGAAGAGTGCGAAGTATGATAAGCTGTGATTGAACCGGAGGTATAGAAAATAGTCATTGACAGACATTTATACATGAATTATTATTTTAATAACGCAATGCGTCTGGAAGGTGATCTGATGAGTCGAGGAAAAGAAGTAAAAGAATTACGGGAAAAAATGGGAATGAACAGGAGAGAGTTTAGTGATTATTATGGTATACCGTATCGTACTGTTCAAGATTGGGAAGCTGAGAAGAGAGAACTTCCGGAGTATCTTTTACGTTTGATGGAATATCGGGCGGAAGTGGAATATATGATTAAAGGAAATGAGTCGTAAGACTTATTTTTTTAGAAAACATATAACGCAATGCGTGTAAAATGTGGGTGAGGAGTGCAAATGAAAAGAAAAATATGGGGGAAAACGAATGGAAATGCGAAATATGGTTGGTATAGATATGATTCGCGTTTTGCGCTTCCG
Source organism: Dorea sp. AGR2135 (assembly GCF_000420885.1). Lineage (NCBI taxonomy): Bacteria > Bacillati > Bacillota > Clostridia > Lachnospirales > Lachnospiraceae > Dorea > Dorea sp. AGR2135. Next base: position 112,126 of record NZ_ATVU01000006.1, read on the forward strand.
GTATATAATAAAAATGGAGATGTTGAAAGATATAATGTTTTTTATGCATCTATGATTGTAAGACATTCGGAAAATGGTAAAAAATATTTATACGATATTATAGACATAAAAAAGAAATGAGCAACTCGGTTGAATCCTAAGATTGTACGCGACACTAAACCCATTTCTTATATATAATATTAACCTGCTTGTTAATAAAAGTCAACTATAAAAAATTAAAAAGATGATAAGTTGTGCCGTTTCATCAAGTACAGTATAATTAATATATCATTTCAATTCAAAAACATAATGTAAGGAGCACCGCTATGTCCACACCCCATAAAGAAAAATTAATCCGAGTCCTTCAACTTTTTCAGACTACTGATGAAAAAACACCGATGAATGCTGTGCAGATAAGCCAGAAACTGGAAGAAGAATACGGAATGGAAAATGTACACCGTACATCCATTTATGACGATGTGCGTTTGTTACAAAGCTGCGGTTATCCGATTAAGCAGGCAGAAAATTCACATAAAAGATGGTATATGGAGAAACATTTGCTGGAAGACTGGGAAATTAAGCTGATGTTAGATTCGGTGCAACAGGCAAGGTGTGTGTCCGTTCATGAAGCGAATGAGATTCGAAATAAGCTGTTAAATCTGACGAGTCAGAGAGGACGAAGCAGATTTTCGCATATGATTATGCCGCTGCCTGGAAATGTCAGGGGTGTCGGTCAGACCGTTAGAAAAAGGAAAGTATAAAGCGGTATTTAAAAAGATGGACAGCGTGACATTGGTTGGCTGGTTCGTACAATATGCGAATAGATTTAAAGTCATATCACCGGAGAGTCTGAAAGGTAAAATTATAAAAAATTTAGAACAGGCACAAAGCATATATAGTGAGTAAGAAAAGTCCTACATATAATATGTGGGATTTTTTTGAAGTAAGATACATAAGTGTTGCGATATTACGACAGTAAATTTGCTAAAATGATAATAACTATGAATGATACGACGAGAAATAGAGTTTATAAATGTAAATGCATGTGGAGTTTTTGAAGATGGGAGTAGATGAATGGAAGAAATAGTGACAATTTTATCAACAAGAGAATGGGCAATTGCCATATGGGGTACAGGATTCTTTGTATGGATGTTGACTCAAAGGGAAATCCGTAAAAGTTTATGGAACGTTATTAAAATCCTCTTAGGCAAAAATTTAAGACACTTTTTTCTGATAATTGCTTTATATGTGGCGGGAATAACCATGATCTTTTATCAGTTACCATTCTGGAATAATATATATTTAAAAGATATTATATTATGGTTGATCTTTTCTGGAATATCATATTGTGTGAATTCTATTATAAAGGGTGATGCAGAGCATTTGAAAAGCACAGTGAAAGATAACTTTAGAGTAATAGTTATTTTCGAATATTTTATTGGAACATTTACATTTAAATTTTGGATTGAAATGTTGATTATTCCGGTAATAACAATATTAATACTTATGAATGTGGTAGCAGAATCTGAAGAAAAATACAGGAGAGTTCATAAGCTAATAGATATTGTGCTGGCATGTATTGGTTGGTATATGCTTTGGGGTGCCGCGAATGTTGGATTAAAAGAGTATAAAGAATTAAATGCAATCAATACACTGGTTAGTTTTATGATTCCAATAGTATATACAATTTTAATCCTGCCGTTGGAATTTGGACTGGAGATATATTCTGATTATGAACAAGTATTTGTCAGGATGAAATTTCGTGATAACCAAGATAAGAAGATTCAAAGGAAACATCGATGGAGAGTGATTCGAACTTGTAAATTATCACTTCGGAAAATATTGTTGTTCAGAAAAGAATATGTGAATAAAATGTATGGTTTAATGTCAGAAGAAACATTTGATAATATAATGAGAGAATTCAAAGAAGAGAGTGATAAGTAATAAAAGGTGAAAAAAGATAATGGTTATTAAGTTGCTGAATGCTTTGTGAAGGAGAGTATACTCTTTCTTGTATCCATCCACTCCCATGCAGTATAATGAATACAAGACAATATTGGAACAAGTATCACACCCTCAGGAGGCAACCGTGAACGCAAGAAACGAAACCACAAAATCAACCACAACACTGGACTACTACAACAAAAATGCAAAAAAATTCATCACCGGCACCATATCCGTAGACTTCGGCACCATACAAAATCACTTCCTGGACAAACTGCACCCAGGAGCGGAAATCCTGGACTACGGCTGCGGTTCCGGCCGCGACACAAAATATTTCCTGGAGCAAGGATACAAAGTCACTGCCATAGACGGTTCACAGGAACTATGCAAACTCGCAAGCGAATATACAGGCATTCCGGTAAAACACATGCTGTTCCAGGATCTGGATGAAAAAGAAGCCTACGACGGAATCTGGGCATGCTCGTCAATCCTTCATGTTCCGGCAAATGAACTACGAGACATTATAAAGAAGATGGCAAACGCTCTTCGAGCCCACGGAATCATTTACACATCCTTCAAGTACGGAACATTCGAGGGCGAACGAAACGGCAGATATTTTACGGATATGACAGAAGAGACATTTGCAAAATTGATTCAGGATATGGATGAATTAGAGATAGAAGAACAATGGATTACATCAGATGTACGTCCGGGGCGGGGAGAAGAAAAATGGCTCAATCTAATTTTGAGGAAAGAATAGATACATATGAGATCGAATCTACGAATGTAATGACCGGGGACAGAGACCGGAGCCGGTATCTATATTATCAATTGAAAATGAGTATGGCAAAGGCGAAGCAGATTGATATCATCGTCTCATTTCTGATGGAATCGGGTGTGCGGATGCTCTTAAATGATATGAAGCGGGCGCTGGAGCGGGGCGTGAAGATCCGTATCCTGACGGGAAATTATCTGGGGATCACACAGCCGTCGGCTTTATATCTGATCAAGAGCGAGCTCGGTGACCGTGTGAATCTGCGCCTGTATAATGAAACATCACGCTCATTTCATCCAAAATCTTATATCTTTCATTATGAATCTTCGAATGAAATATACATCGGATCATCGAACATTTCCAAAAGTGCGTTAACTTCAGGAATCGAATGGAATTACAGATTCAGTGATACGCTGGACAAAAAGAATTATGAATTGTTCTATGCTACATTTGAAGATCTGTTTCTGAACCATTCGATCATTATAGATGATGAAGAATTAAAACGATATTCCAAGGCGTGGAAGAAGCCGGCGGTGTCCAGGGATCTGGCGAAATATGACACAGCAGAAGATAGTGGGAATGAAAATGCGGAAAATGTCCGAATGTTGTACCGCCCGCGGGGAGCGCAGATAGAGGCGTTGTATGCGTTACAGGAAAGCCGCATGGAAGGTGCGGCGAAAGGACTTGTATATGCGGCCACCGGAATCGGAAAGACATACCTTGCTGCATTTGATTCGGCAAAATATGAACGGGTGTTGTTCGTTGCACACAGGGAAGAAATCCTGAAGCAGGCGGCGGTTTCTTTCAAAAATGTGCGGAACTCGGAGGATTATGGATTCTTTGACGGAAAAGAAAAGGATAGGGATAAATCCGTTATCTTCGCATCGGTGGCGACACTCGGGAGACCGGAATATTTGAATGAGACATATTTTCCGGCAGATTATTTTGACTATGTGATCATTGATGAATTCCATCATGCGGTTACAGATCAATACCGGAGAATCGTAGATTATTTTCAGCCGCAATTCTTACTGGGATTAACAGCAACACCGGAAAGAATGGACGGAAAAAATATCTACGAAATCTGTGATTATAACGTGCCATATCAGATTTCATTAAAAGAAGCGATCAACAAAGGAATGCTCGTACCATTTCACTATTACGGCGTGTATGATGAGACGGATTATTCCGGACTGCGGATCGTGAAAGGGCGCTATGATGAGCGGGAGCTGAATCAGGTTTATATCGGAAATGAAAGAAGATATGATCTGATTTACAAATATTATCGAAAATATCGTTCTTCGCGTGCAATCGGATTCTGCTGTTCCAGACGGCATGCAGAAGACATGGCAAAAGAATTCTGTCAGAGAGGAGTCGCATCCGCAGCCGTATACAGTGGTGAAAATGGAGCATATGCCGAGGAGCGTAACGAAGCTATCCGCAAATTGAAGAATGGAGAGATACGGGTGATCTTCTCTGTGGATATGTTCAATGAAGGCGTGGATATCGCTTCACTGGATATGGTAATGTTCCTGCGTCCGACGGAATCCCCGGTCGTATTCCTGCAGCAGTTGGGACGGGGACTTCGTCTATATAAAGGAAAAGAATATCTGAACGTATTGGATTTCATTGGAAATTATGAGAAAGCGGGAAAAGCACCGCTATTGTTAAGCGGAGAGCAGTCATTTAGCAAGAAAGGATCCTGCGAGTATCAGGATCTGGAATATCCGGATGACTGCATCGTTGATTTTGACATGCGTCTGATTGATCTGTTCAAGGAAATAGATAAGAAGAAATTAACGCTGAAAATGCAGATCCGGCAGGAATATTATCGTGTGAAAGAACTGCTGGACGGAAAACGACCGAGCAGAATGGATTTATTCACTTATATGGATGATGAGATTTACCGGATTTGTGTCAGTGGCAGTCATGCGAAAGAAAATCCATTCCAACATTATCTTGATTTCCTGTATGAACTTGGTGAATTGTCAGAGGATGAGCAGAAGTTATATGCGGGAATCGGACGAGAATTCATTCAGACCATCGAAACTACGGAGATGCAGAAAGTATATAAGATGCCGATCCTTTACAGCTTTTATAATCATGGAAATATCCGGCTTGCGGTTACGGATGAAGAGGTATTGGAAAGTTGGAAGGAATTCTTTGATACCGGGACGAACTGGAAGGATTTCCCGAATGTGAATACTTATGAGGATTATAAGAAAGTGACGGATAAGCAGCATCTGAGTAAGGCGAAGCGGATGCCAATCCGGTTCTTGAAGGCGTCAGGGAAAGGATTCTTTGTGGAGAAGGAAGGATATGCGCTGGCGTTGAGGGATGAGATTGGAGACGTTGTTGGGAATATGGCGTTTAGCGAGCAGATGGGAGATGTGCTTGGGTATCGGAGTTTGGAGTATTATCGGCGGAGGAATGAGAAGAGATAAGAGTGAAGCTGAAAGTATACTATAATGAAATATTAGAAATAGAGACAAAATACGACAGTTTTTTGAAAAATATGTGTATTTATATATAGGAGTATAACTGTGCCAAAGGAGGGGGTGGCAAAAGTAAGATATATTAGGAGTGGTTTGATTAATATGAAAAAGAAACTTATTGACATGGTTCTATTTTGAGAAGGGGTATGTAAGAAGTGAAAAAATATAAAATCGGAAACAACTATAAATATATTAATGAGAATTCGTTGTCAACTATTGAGATATTAGAAAGTTGGAAAGTTAATATTAGTCGGGAGTCAACAACAAATACGGGGTTAAGACTTCCACAATATGGAGCATTGGCCGCTATTCAAGCACATTGGTCTGTATGTTCTGATGCAGCTACAATAGTTATGCCTACTGGAACTGGGAAGACAGAAACTATGATTATGACAATTGTGAGTGAAAGAATAAATAAATCGGTAATTGTAGTCCCATCTAATTTGTTGCGTGAACAAACGGTTAATAAGTTGTCTACTTTTGGAATATTAAAAGACATAGGAGTTGTAGATAAAAAAAGTATAAGTCCGACTGTGGTATTATTAAAATCTGTTCCAAAATCAGATGAAGAATTTGATGAATTACTGAATAATAGCAACATCGTTGTTGTAACGATGGCACTTGTGAATAAATTGAATCAAGAACAATGTGCAAAATTGGAGGAGTTTGCTGAGTTGCTGATTGTAGATGAGGCACATCATATTATGGCAGCGTCTTGGTTGAAGTTTAAAAACAAATTTTTGAAAAAAAGAATATTACAATTTACAGCGACACCATTTAGAAATGATGGAAAAAAGATTGATGGGAAAATTATATATAATTACCCGTTGCATAAAGCTCAGAAAGAAGGATATTTTCAAAAAATAAATTTTTTTCCAATATATGAGTTTAATGAAAAAAAGGGGGACTTGGCAATTGCTAAAAAGTCTATAGAATGTTTAGAAAGAGATATTTCTAATAAAAAAGATCATATAGTACTTGTAAGAACGACAAAAATAGCTCGGGCAGAATATTTGTATGAAAATGTATATAAAAAATATTATTCACAATATAATCCGGTTCTTATTGTTAGTAAAAATGTATCTGCAAAGGAAAAGAAAGAGCGAATGGAACGTTTGAAAACTCTTCAATCAAGAATAGTGGTTTGTGTTGATATGTTTGGGGAAGGAATAGATATTCCTAATTTGAAAATTGCTGCAATTCATGATAAATATCAATCATTACCAATTACTTTACAATTTATAGGTAGATTTGCAAGAACAAAAAGTGGATTAGGGGATGCATCAGTAGTTACTAATATTGCAAATGAAACTTTAAAAGAGTCATTAAGTGAGTTATATTCACAAGATTCTGATTGGAATAGTTTATTAGCTGATATGTCAGAAAAGGCTATTGGAAGAGAAGTTACTTTGCAGGAGTTAGAAAAAGGCTTTCAAGGAAATGGAATTGATGGAATTAGCATTAAACAGTTATTACCTAAAGTAAGTATGCAGGCTTTTAAAGTAAAAGAAGATAACCCTAAATGGGATAATTGGAAAGATATTTTCAAAGAAGAAAAGTGTAAATATTATTTTAATGAAGAAAAAAATATTTTAATAATTATTGAAGCAGCAGAGAGTAAGCTAGAATGGTCAAGTTACAGAGAAATAAGTAATTTAAATTGGGAATTATACTTAATATATTATAATAGAGAAAAACGAGTCGCATTTATAAATTCATCAGTTAAGGGAAGTGCTAGTAAAATTGCAGATAGTATTTTCCCTGAGAATGATAAAGTAAAAGGTGAATGTATCTTTAGATGTCTATATGGAATTAATAGACTAATGCTTGGAACCGTTGGCTTAAATTCTGCGATAAATGGACCAATTAGATATAAAATGTTTGCGGGAATTGATATTGCTCAAGGAATTAATGAAGCGCAAAAATCAACTAGTACAAAATCAAATCTATTCGGCATAGGATATAATGGAAATGGAAAAATAAGTATTGGGTGTTCATATAAAGGAACAGTATGGTCAAGATGGGTAGAAAGTATTGATTTTTGGATTGATTGGTGTAACCAGATAATAGATAAAATTTTTGATATATCTATTGATGTAGAAAAAATTTTAGAGGGTGTTTTGATTCCAAAAGAAATATCGAAAATACCGGAAATTACTCCATATAGAATTGATTGGCCTATAGAATTGGATTTATGTAATGATTTAAAAGTTTCATTAAATAATTATTATCACGATATAGCACTTTTGAATTCAACAATTAAATTAGCAGAAAATAACGATAAAAGTGCAATTTATTTTATTATAGAAACAGATGAATTTATGGAAAAAATGAAATTGACAGTTAATAAAAATGGATATCATTTTGAACATAGTGAGGGAGAGTTACTTAATATTCGAATAAAAAAGAAAGAGTATTCTTTAGTGGAATTTTTTGAAGAAAATCCACCAAGAATAAAGTTTGTTGATCAATCAACATTAGAAGGAAATTATTATGTAACGTTATTAAATAAGGATTCACTAAAGTTTCCTGAATCAAATATTATTAAATGGAATTGGAAGGAGAAAGGCGTAAATATAAAGGTTGAATCACAAGGATTAAATAAGAAAAAAGATAGTATTCAGTATTGTGTAATAAAATATCTTAAATCCTTAAATTGGTATGATGTGATTTTTGATGATGATAATTCAGGTGAAATTGCTGATGTAATTGCTATAAAAATGGAAAATGAAAATTTAAATTTTGAGTTTTATCATTGTAAATATTCAAGTAAAGAAAAGGCGGGACGACGTGTATCGGATTTATATGAGGTTTGCGGGCAAGCTGAAAAATCAGTTGAATGGAAGCAAGATATGATTAATGTAATTGATAGAATGATAAAGAGAGAAAATAAAAGAATTAATGATAAAAAAACATCGAGATTTGAAGAGGGCGATTTTGAAGTTTTAGGAGAAATAAAAAATCGATTAAAATTATATCCGGCGTCATTAAAAATTTTTGTTGTACAACCAGGTGTTGATGGAGAGTCTATAACGAATGAAATGCATCAAGTATTAATGGCTAGTAGAACTTATCTACAAGAAACATATGGGATTGAAATGAATTTGATTTGTAGTTAATTTATATTGAGAAAAGTAGCAGACTTTTGATGCTGAAAGATGTTTATACAAAAGGGTAGGTGCACTTTATATAGAGTTTATGATATAGGTTAAGCATGGATTCGGAAGATGTGCAGAATTTCCTAAACGCAACAGAACGTGGCATAGATGTGCAACTGTTTGTGAGAAAGAATAAGGATGATAAGATATCCAAGGAATTCTATTATCTGGGGCGTGTGATCGCGACCGGGAATGCGAAGCAGTTTGTGATGCCAAATACGGATAAGACGGCGGTGGAGATCGAATGGGAGCTGGAGACTCCGGTGAGAGAGGATATTTACCAGTATATTGTGAATGAATAGAGACTGTTACAGGAAGATTTTTGACGGGAGATAAAAGGTAAGATGAAGACAATAAGAGTTGTGGCAGCAGTGATAAAGGCAGTAAAGGAAGACGGAAGAACGATGATATTCGCAACGCAGCGCGGATATGGCGAGTTCAAAGGCGGATGGGAATTCCCGGGCGGCAAGATCGAAGCCGGAGAGACGCCGCAGGAAGCGTTGAAGCGTGAGATCATGGAAGAATTGGATACGGAAGTTGCGGTTGGCGAATGGATCGAGACAGTGGAGTATGATTATCCGGGATTTCATCTTTCGATGGATTGCTTCTGGCGTGAGATCGTGAAAGGGGATCTGGTGCTGAAGGAGCATGAGGCAGCCAGATGGCTGACCAGGGAGCAGTTGGCAGATGTGAAGTGGCTGCCGGCGGATGTGGCGGTTGCGGAGAAGATTGAGGAAGACCATATATATTTTACTTAGATCAGTCGAAATAACATACAATACGGAGAGAAACGACTATGAGTAAAAAAGAAGGATACATCAGAAAAGGAATCTTTGGAAATATCAATCATTATGATGAGAAGGGGAAGAAGAGATGGACTAGAAAATATAGAGAGGAGTAAGTGGACATTGAAAATGAAAAAGAACTCAAATTTGAAGTATAAATTTGAGTTCTTTTTTAGTTCATAAGAATAATATTTGAGTTTCTTGCATAAACTTAAATATAGTGCTAGAATCTAAAATATAAATGGAGGAACTAAAATGACAACAGAAGAATTATATGACAAACTAAAATTAATTCAAAAAATGAAATGCGAAACGCAGAATTTGGAATTGAAATCAGCGGAGCAAGGATGTCCGAAACGATTATATGATTCTTTGTCAAGCTTTTCTAATCAGGATGATGGTGGCATTATTGTTTTTGGAATTGATGAGAAACAAGATTATAAAGAAGTTGGTGTTTATGATGCTCAGGACATTCAAAAGAAAATTAATGAGCAATGCTTGCAGATGAATCCGGTTGTACGGCCGCTTATTACAGTTTTGGAGAAGGAAAATAAAAAATTTGTTTCTGCTGAAATTCCCGGAATAGATTTGGCAGACAGACCTTGCTATTATCAAGGACGTGGAAGGTTGAAGGGGTCCTATACCCGTATTGGGGATAGTAATGAACCGATGACAGAATACGAAATATATAGTTATGAAGCATATAGAAGAAAATATCAAGACGATATCCGTGAGGTTCCGAGAGTAACATTAATGTCATTGGATCAGGAAGAACTGAATCGTTATGTTGAACTGTTAAAGAGAGGAAAACGAAGATTAGCAACACTTGATAATGAAAGTATTTATGAACTTATGAGCATAAAGCGAGGAGAGAAAGTAACGCTTAGTGCGACTTTGCTTTTTAGTCCATATCCACAGGCATATTTTCCACAATTGTGTATTACGGCAATTGTAATTCCTGGGAGAACAATAGGAAGTCTTGGCGACATGGGGGAAAGATTCTCGGATAATCAGAGAATAGAAGGAACAATTCCGGAAATGTTGGATGAGGCATTATTATTTGTGAAACGCAATATGCGGACAAAGACAATTATAAGTCCGACAACCGGACGAAGAACTGACAGAACAGACTATCCAATAACAGCGGTTAGAGAAGCTATTATAAATGCATTAGTACATCGTGATTATAGTATTCATACAGAAGGAATGCCGATTCAACTTATAATGTTTGAAGACAGGATTGAAATACATAATCCAGGTGGATTATATGGAAGAATCACTATTGACCAATTAGGAAAAATTCAACCGGATACAAGAAATCCGGTACTAGCATCGGCACTTGAAACATTGGGAATAACAGAAAACAGGTATTCGGGAATTCCAACAATCCGGATGGAAATGGAGAAATATAACTTAAGACAGCCAGAATTCTTGGATGAAAGAGGAAGTTTTATTGTAAAACTATATAAAGAATCAAAGAATGATCATGAAGATATGTCAAATGATGAAGAAACAAATAATTTAATAGTATTTTGTAAAACACCGCGTACAAGAAAGGAAATTTGTGATTATCTGGGTTTAAATTCTGTTACTTATGCTATACAGACGTATGTAAATCCATTAGTAGAAGCTGGCGTAATTAAGTTGAGTATTCCAGATAAGCCAAAGAGTCCAAAACAGTTATATTATAGCGTAGAAAGAGAAGAATGAGAGAGGAACAAGGATGAACATACAAATATTCGGAACCAAGAAAAGCTTCGACAGCAAAAAAGCTGAACGATTTTTTAAAGAGCGCGGAATTAAGTACCAGTTCGTAGATATGAAAGAAAAAGGTCTGAGTAAAGGTGAATTCAATTCGGTATGCCAGGCTGTCGGAGGATATGAAAAACTGATCGATCAGGAGTGCAAGGATAAAGAGCTGCTTGCACTGATCACTTATCTGGCAGAGGAAGATAAAGCAGAGAAAATTTTGGAAAATCAAAAAGCAATCAAGACACCGATTGTTCGTAATGGAAAGCAGGCAACGGTAGGATATCGGCCGGATGTGTGGAAGAATTGGAAATAGATGCATATGGAGAGTGCGAGAAGATGACATATTACAATCGAGAAGACCAATTCCTGCGGCAGCGCCTGCAGAAAGAAATCCCGATTTTACGGGCATTAATACAGAACCTATATGAAGAACTGGATAGAAAGCTGCATTTGAACGGGGCAAAAGTACCGATAACATTTGGATATGACACGGACACACTGGGATCTTACACCAGACGAAGTGCACATGAAAAAGAGCATTTTCATTTTTCGCTGTTGTTTATCGCATACGGTGTGAAGAATCCGCTGTCCAAAGAGGATCGCATAGATTTATTCAAACACGAATACGCCCATTACATGCAGTACAATATGCAGATTCCCGAAAAGTATAAATGGCAGGCGGGAACGCACGGAAGTGCGTGGAAATACTGCTGTTCTCTAATCGGAGCGGCGCCGACGCCGTATTATAAGGCGGGCGAAGCGCTTATGAATCATGACTACGATAAGGTATTAAAGAACAGGATTCATGATAAGTCCGTGCCGGTCCGGGATACTTATCAGCAACTGAAGACTGCACAGAAGAAAAAGGATGAAGTGGTACAGTATAAGCTTGGCGATGCGGTGACACATCCGAAATTCGGACATGGAATTGTGGAGAAGATTAATCAGAGATCTGGCGGGGTGCATTTACATATCCGGTTTGATGGGGAAGTGAAGTGTATTGATCAGAAATGGCTGTCGCGGAAGAAGTATATGTGAAAAGATTCAGTAAAAACAAATAAGATTAGAAGCATGTCGATAGATTTTGATATCGATCCGTTGTCTGAATTTTGCGGTCTTCAAGCTGGCTTCCAATGCATTTTCTAACAGGTTAGAAAGAACAAGACAAAAGTCTGTTTCATCGACTGAAATTTATGCTGGAAGATCAATCTGCACGTGGAAAGGAATTGTGTTACGTTCAGCCATTGAGGATAGCTGAAGAAAATGATGGCGCATATCATGTCGTGCCTGACGTGTCTCTTCGATTGCATTGCAGAGGTTAGTATATCTTTCCTGTTGGATTGAAAGAAGATAGTTTTCTTGTTGAAGCCGTGCATTTCGGTTTAGACTGTTTCTCTCATGCGTTTATTTTAATATAAAACAGATAGACAAACTACGGGGCGGATTTACAATTCGTGCTATTTTTTGACTATTCGTGACAGAGCGATTGAAAACGAGAAGTGTTTTTTTATAATAAAAGCAGTAGATGACAAAGGCTGGAAAAAGGAGGGAAGTATAAATGAAAGGAAGAAAAATACTATTAGCATTTATTATATCTGCAGTTACGCTCACATCGGGATGTGCAAATGGTACACCAAAGACAGAGGAGGCAAAATCAGAGCAGAAGACAACAGAAGAAAATGCAGTTGTTCCAATTAAGCCGATTACGGCAAAAGCAATTGATGATAATCCATATATGGCAAAGAGTGATGCCAATATTCATCATGACTGTTATAATTCAGATACGACAGATGAAGTATTACCGGTTGATATTTATCCGGAGATAAATGTTTCTTATGAAACGGTAAATAAAAATGCATCTCCGGCGGTGTTTTTTGATACATATGGACATGCTGTTGTTCCATTGCAAGGAGGACTGGCTATCCGTGATATTAATGCGGATGAAGCACAGACAGAAGGTTATTTTTCACCGGCAAAGCATGATGGCGGAGGATATGTGATACAAAGCTCATATTCATTCGTAGATGAGAGCAATCGCCTGGTATGTCCGACAAGCAACAACCATGTGCTTATGTTGAAAGCAACAGATGATGCGGGAAATGTCCTTCCGGAATTTGAAAAAGTGCTGGATATTGATATTAAAGCAGCGGCAGAAGAAATTACAGGGAAAACATTGGATCAGAACTTATTATCTGTAGTTTTTGACTATGAAGGAAATTTATGGTTTGCTACAGGCGGTTTCCGCATTTACCCGGAACGTAAACAGCAAGGTGCAATGGGATACATTTCAAGGGCAGCAATTGATGCCATCTTAAAGGGAGAACATGTTGATCTGAAAGAATCTACATTTGTATATGAATTGGAGCCTGGCGAAGGTGCAGAGAATGGAATTGCATCGTCAAAGGAAGGTGCAGTTATATTAACGAATCAAAATTGTTATTTATTAAATGCAAAAGATGGTGTACAGGTGCAGTGGTGTACCCCATATGAAAGCGTGGGAGCGAAAGACAGCAAAGAGGGAGATGAAACTACAGGCGGAGGTCTTGCCTGGGGAGGTGGATGTTCACCATCTCTGACAAGCAAATTAGTTATGTTTACAGATAATCAGGATCCGGTAAATCTGTTGGCATTAGATATGAAGACCGGGGAAATAGTGGCAAGCATGCCGGTAATCGATGAGCTTCCGAAAAATATGCAGGTGTCGGTAGAAAATTCAGCAATGGTATATGATAACGGAGAAGGTACAGTCAGCACAATCGTATGTAACTGGTTTGGAGCCGGAAGTGCTAAACTTGCGGACGCAGACAACGATTCTTCTATACAGACCTATGAAAATATTTACGATGTAAACTGGTTGAAGAAGGGAAATAAGATGGTTGTGCCGGGAGTAGAGCGTGTCGATACCATTAAGACAAAGGACGGATACGAAATGAAGAGTATCTGGTGCAGAAACGATATCCGTGATACATCTATGATGAAGCTTTCTACAGCGACAGGTTATATCTATGGTTATGTTCAGGATCTGGAAAGTGGCATGTGGCAATTCATCATGTTAGATTTTGAAACAGGAGAAACAGTATTTACAATGGATGTCTCAGATAAACCGGGATACAACAATATGGCAATCGGCATGTATGCAGGAAATAGTGGAAATACATTATATTGCCCGACAGGATATCTGGAGCTCTTAAGATTGCAGGACAGATTTGTTTATCTGCCGGAGATGCCTTATCGAAAAGTAGATTTAGACAAGGCAAAGAGAAATGTACTAACACAAGAAGAATTTACAGAAGCCGGCGGGAAAGGAAATGTTGCAGGCTGGCTGAATACGATTACAGTAGAAAATGTACATCCAAATACTACTGTGGCAATACGAATGAAAGGAATTGCAGGAAAAGCAGATACATTTACATTATATGCATATGATAAAGAGAATAAATTAAAAGAAGTTCCTGCAGAGTTATGGCATATTCAGGAAGAAGATGGAACATTGCCGGATAAACTTACAGAGGATACATTATATGAAGTGCATGTTATGGTAGAAGATGGAGGAGAATTTGATCTTAGTGATACAGAAAAAGAAATTAAGATAGCAGTTATTCTCGGAAATAAATGATTTGTTTTTAAGAAAATCACCTGAAGAGATTATTTGAGGTGGTAAATTTCGTTGCAACCACGCACCCTATGGGTTAAAAGAGATGCAGGAGCCGCGACGCCTGCCAAATAATCTTTTTCACTTATTAGTTGTATATCACAAGGGGGCTGTGAAAAAAGAATAGTCCCCCAAAAAAGAAAGACCAAGAGTTTATAATGAACTCAAGGTCTTTCTTTCTGTTATAATTAACTTGCAATGAAAATTAATAACATAATCTATTCTAACCCAAAACAGGCAGTTTTGCCAATGCTAATTCAAGATTATTTGGACATCTGTGATCCAGTGCTGACTTTTGATAGATTTATGGGAGAAATCGAACTGGAGAAATATCTGAAAAATATTCCTCAACATGATACAGGAAGACTCAGGTATGACCCGGTCAGCATGCTGAAAACAGTTTTGTTTGGATTTATGGCGAATGGCTATATATCATTGCGTGAACTGGAGGATCAGTGTAAAGTCAATCTCCGTTTCATGTATCTTATGGATCATCAAGCACCTTCTTACCGTACTTTCGGCTACTTCATCAACGAAGTACTTGCTGATCCCATTGAAGAAATATTTCAAGATATAAACAAAAAAATCTTCGAGACAGAGCATGTGGATCTTCAACATCTATACATTGATGGATCCAAGTTTGAAGCAAATGCGAATAAATACTCCTGGGTATGGAAAAAAGCAACCGAAAAATCCAGATACCGTCTCTTTGGTAAGATCACTACACTCTTTGAAGAAATCAATGAGGAACTTTCATGTACAGGTATGAAACTTTGTATCAATAGTGAGTACGCACCAGAGTATCTGAAGGAAGCTGCTGAACAGTATGCAGAAGTCTGGCAGATTAATGAAGCAATGTTTGTTCATGGCAGGGGACATCGTAAAACTACACAACAACGTCATTATGAGAAACTCAAAGAGTATGCTGCTAAGTTGGAAGAATACGTGGAAAAAATCAAAATCTGTGGAGAAGATCGCAACAACTACTCGAAAACAGATCATTCAGCCACTTTTATGCGAATCAAGACAGACTACATGGGAAATGACCAGTTGCTTCCAGCTTATAATGTACAGGTCGGTGTTGCAGATGAATATATTGCTGTTGTTGATGTAAATCAGTATCGCTCAGATATGGATTGTTTTATTCCATTAATGAACAAGTTTTATATAAAAAAACTGTCATTATAGGAGATAGTTTACAAAATGGATTTATTGTTATGATTTGTGATGGAAATAATGATGGTGTTTATTATTACGATGATTCATATTATTTTGATAAGTCTAACGATGAAAATAATGTATATATCATATCAAATAATTTTACAGAATTTCTTGATATAATTGTGAAAAGATAACTTCCAGTTTGCCAACTTGCCCTTTGAGAGAGGAGAAATCCTTTTCTCAAAGAGCTTTTTCTATTTATACGGATATTCGCAAACTACAAGATAAAGCCAAAACTTCATATACTCTAAGCACAAGGAGGCCCCGGTTTGGCTATGAATAACAGTTTAGCAGAAGTACACCCGGGGCTTGTTTCGGAGTGGTTGGAAAAGAATTTAACGCTTACGCCTGATGACATTACTTTCGGTTCAAATAAAAAAGTATGGTGGAGAGGTGCTTGCGGTCATGAATGGCAGGCAAGCGTTAAGGCTCGTTCTAATGGAGAAAAATGCCCGATATGTTCCGGTGCGAGAGTGATTGCGGGTATTAACGATTTGACGACATTAGAGCCATTACTGGTAAAACAGTGGTCGAAAAAGAATAAGATAAAACTGACAGAGGTTTCTATTGGTTCTCATAAGAAAGTGATTTGGAGATGTGAGAAAGGACACGAGTGGGAAGCTGCCGTTAAGAGCAGGACAATAAATAAAACAGATGCAGATGTTTTGATCTGCGGCGGAAGCGGAGGAGGTGCTCAAACCGCATTAGCGGCAGCTGGCATTAATCTTTTCGGAGGTGTTTCAGGAGATGTGGATAAAGCGGTAGAAGCTTTTATCAATGAAACACTTGAGTATAATCCAGATGGATTGATTATATTTCTTTCTCTGCTTGTCGAAAGTGATGGATAGAATGTATAATATTGTTAATGATCCAGAGATATTTATTTTTGAAACAGCTTAATCAATTTGGAGGTATAAAATGAAAGCACATAAGTATTGGTCAATCGGAGCGTTAATTACTATGATTGGAACTTTTTATACTGGATATAAAGGATCCAAATCAGGTCATAGGTATTTTGCGTGTAGCACTCTTATATGTATGATCATGTCTATGTATACGGGACATAAAATGATTTCAGGTAATAAAAGAACAAGAAAACAGGTGGAAAATACAAAAGCGGAGGAATAGTAAATGTTAGAGTTAGGAATAAAAGCACCGGATTTTGAATTGCCGGATCAGAACGGAGAAGTGCATAAATTAAGTGATTATTTAGGTAAAAAAATAATTTTATATTTTTATCCAAAGGATAATACACCAGGATGTACGAAGCAGGCATGTGGCTTCTCTGAGCGTTATTCACAGTTTACTGAGAATGGAGCTGTTATTCTCGGAGTAAGCAAGGACTCTGTAGCGTCTCACAAGAGATTTGAAGAAAAATACGGACTGGCATTTACGCTATTAGCAGAT